>NZ_JAUBQQ010000083.1:18291-24019 GCF_036701335.1 Microcoleus sp. Pol12B5
AGGCTGATTACTCAACAAATATTACCTCCGGCGATCGAAGGACAGGAAGGTTTTGGCGTACTCGCTTCCCCTACGGGCGCACAGGGTGGAACGCTTACAGAAAACGGCGTCCCCGCCCCCCTAATAATGACAGGCACTTATTCTACTACTGTGCCGCCAACAGGAACAAAAACAGTGGCGATCGGGGCAAACATGGGACTTGGGTTTAGCTCCGACTTGATAGGCAAATACGTGTCGATGGTAATTCCGAATCAACTAGCTGGAATTGTCCGGCTCAACGAAGCAGCACCCTTAGATCGCTGCCAGATCGATATTTGCGGTCAGACTCGAACGCAAAAGAGGTGGCATTTAAAAGTTTACGAAGCGCTGCTAAATCCGGCTGAAGGCGACATCCCGCTAGGTAACGATCAAAAGGTAGATATTGCCTACACAATTGTCACGGGCGGGCGGTGTAGACCTTACGAATGGGAATGGCTGCCACAACAACGAGTTTGCTGATTTTAACCTATGAAAAGCTTATTGTTTTGGCTGGGGCTTCAAGTAATTGTGATTGCCCCAGTTCCTTTTTCAAGATTATCTTCTTTTCAGAGTCTCACTGAAGAATTGACTAAAGTGTGGGAAAACCTGGGCGGCGACACTGCATTACTACTTGCAAATCACTGGACGCTATTACAGCAAATCGCAGACTTATTTCCTCGACTCGATACACCGCCACAGCCAATTGTCTACGGTTGGGACGTATCACTAATGGAACCTGAAGATGTGCAATTGATGTTTCTGTGTCAGATTGAAGGTGATGGCAAGCAAACCCAAGCATTCCCTAGTAAACTTCTAGCTCTCCATCAATCAGAATTTAATACGACAACTGAAGTAGCTTTTGAACCGCAAGAAGGAGACGACATTGAAAATTGGAACCCGCCAATTAAAAGCTGCGGCGATTTTGTGATTGACACGATCGGGCAACTAATTGCTGCAACAAGTGTTCGAGATACACTAGCTTTGTACGATCGGTTTGACCTTAGTACAATCAATTTATTGGTGCAAGCTTACAACGCTTCACAGGAATCTCCAGAGGATCGACGCAAGCAATATCTGGCAGATAGTTACAAAAAATATAAAGAACAAAACGCAGATATTATTAATAAAGCGTTAGGGCTAGATACGGCAGATTTTGACTTAAACAAAATGTTTGCCAACATTCCTACCAACCCAGAAGGTGAAACGTGAGTGACTTAGACGATTTATTCAGTAGTAGCAGACAAGATTCATTCTTGCCGGGACTGTTTGCAAACGCCTACACAGGGCAAGGAACAGCACGAGATAGAGGGCAGTTTACGGAACTAAAAGCAAGTCGCAAATTAGCTCCCGGCGAAATTGACCACCTGTACGAATATCACTGGATGGTGCAGAACCTGGTTGATGTGTTGCCTGATGAATGCACTAGAGAATGGATTGAATATCAGATTACTGGCGAAGACAAAGCGCCAGAGTTAATTGGTCAGTTTATTGAATACCAAGACCGACTGGTTGATGACGTTGGCGACGAAATATCAACCGCCGATATATTCAACGAAGCTATGAGGGAAGAACGACTGACTGGCGGATCGGCTATTTATATTGATATTGACGACGGACGAGAAGCTTCAGAAGAAGTAGATGAAAAAAATATTAAAACTATCAATTTTCTGCGAGTGTTTGATCGATGGGCTGTTACCCCAGAGCGAAACGTTACGCTAGAGAAAAATGAAAATTTTCTAATGCAAGACGATCTGATATGGGACATGAGCCGTCCAACTCATTATCGGTTGAATCTAGGACGGAATATTGGACGCAAAAACTCAGGATTGATTCACCGATCGCGCGTGTTGAGGTTTGGTGGCGCTACCCGATTAAGTTACCGCTCTAGACAGCGCAACCAAGGATGGGGAAACTCAGTAATCGAAACATTTGCTCAGCCACTTGCTCGGTACGATATGGCAATTAGTTTGGTGGCTTCTTTGTTACCTGAAATTATCAAAAAAACTTGGAAAATTAAAGATTTATTCAAAATGATTATAGCGGGGAATGAAGAAATCCTGCGAAAACGAATTGCTGAAGCTGCAATGATGGAATCGAGTTTCAAGTACAGAGTAATCGACAAAGATACAGAAGACATAGAAGAAAGTTCCCTAAACTTTGAGGGCATCTTTGGAGCGGTAGAAAAGGCAATTGATGAATGCGTTGCTGCGTCAAACTTACCTCGCACCTATCTTTTGGGAGTATCGCCAGCGGGCAAATTAGGGGTTAGTGGCGGTAGCGAACAGACCGATATGAACAAAACCGTCCGCCAATACCAGAACAGACACATAAAGCGCCAACTGAACCGATTCCACTGGCTGTGCTGGCTTGCCAAAGACTCACCGACGAAAGGTAATATGCCCAACGGCTTTCGATGGAATTTTGTAGACACCCACCCAATGACTGAACTTGAAAAAGCCAACATATTCTCTATTTACGGTGGGAGTTTAAATGGCTATATTAGTTCTCAAGTATTATTGCCAGAAGAAGTTGCTAATTCAGTTTTTGGCGGCACGACTCCGCAATATAATATCAACTTAGATGTTGATAAACGTAAAAAACTAGAAGACGAACAGAATGCGCCACCAACAGAGCTAAGTGGAGACGACGCAGGAACCTTTGAGGAAGAAGAGTAATGAATTATCGCACAGACGCCAACAACGAACCCGCCAAAGAAGTTCGATCCTGGAATGGAATTCCGTTAAACATTACCACCAAAACAGGGGAGCCACGATTTTCATTTGCCCCGCCGATGTCCTGCGATTACGGCTGTATTCGTGGCTCATGGGGAGCTGGCTTGGACGGTAAAGCTTTGGACGTGTATGTCGTTAGCGACGCGCCGACAGTTTTTAAGGTTGTGCAGATAACTCCGGCAGGAGCGATCGACGAGTACAAGTATGTTTTAGGCGCTCGGGATTTTGATGAAGCTGTTGAGACATTTCTCAAACACGTCCCCCGGCAATTGTTTGGGGCTGCTAGTCAGTATTCTATCTCCCAACTGCAAGACGATATAGGATCGAACTCCAAGGTCAAGAGGGATGCTGATGAGGTAGCAGTGTTTGTTGAGCAGTTGGAAGAGTTGATCGAAAGTGATGATGCTTATAGCTCAAACGTCTATGTGATGTCGTTTGAAATTGCGGAAAGTGGCGACATCTCTGGGAAATTCAAGGACGCTTGGAACGGTCGAATATTTACCTACTCTGTCGAGAAAAGCCGAATTGGGTATAAGCCTGCATTGACGCTTGATCGAGTTGACAGTGCATCCGCTAAGCTGTTTGATGTTTTCTCTGCTGGCTATGCTTCGTTAACTACAAATACAGATGCTATTAAAAATGGCAAAAAACCACGCTGTACCGCAGTTAGTTATAGTTGCGGAAAAATTTGCCTTTCGCTTCAAAACACTTGCTGGATTAACAGCGCAGGGCAAAAAGTGAAGAAGGCAGGCGGGGCTGTAGCTAGCATCAGCCAAGGACGAATTGACAAACTCAGGACGCTAGCAAGGTATTTGGCAGCGAACGGGAACAACAAATGGTCAAAGTATGGCACATCCAAAAAACTAGAAAGCAAAGCTAATCTCTTAGAAAAGCAAAGGGCTAATCTTTTTAAGAGAAAAGCAAATTCTGCCAAGAAAACATCAAATTTTAACTTCCCGCCTTATGACGCAAAAACTAGACAATTACCCCCTGAATACAAATTAATTGGAGATGGAATATCCGGAAACGTCTATTTAGATAAAAGAGACTCGCGAAATCCTAAAGCATTAAAATACGCTAAAGCTACAGACGAACCTCTAACTATTAATGCAGCTAAAGCAATGGGCGATCTAGGAATAGCGCCTAAAGTATATGGCGCTATTTTTGAAGAAGGCAAAGTTAATGCGATAGCTATGGAATATTTGGATGGATATAAAACTTTGGGCGGGGGTAGCGACCTGTACAAAGAAGAAGAGGAAGAGGAGCAAGAATTTCTACAAGAAAAAGAAAGTGACTTACTTGTAAAAAATATACTTAAAATAACAAAAATTGCCCATGACAATGGTTTTACTCCACCAGATATGCACCAAGAAAACTTAATGTACAACCCCAAAACTTTTGACGTTAAGTTTATTGATGTAGACGATAGCGCAAGAGATAGTTATAAGGGAATGGCAACACAGTTACTTGGTCATCAAGAAAGTTGGCGACCAATGCTAGCTCAAAAAGCAAACTGGTATGCCAGTACAAAAATACCAAAAAAAGATTATAAGGAGTTCAAAAAACTTCAAGATGCTGTAGCACGTAGCCTAGACAATCAAGGGAGCAGAGAAAATCCAGCGGCGAGTCCTGATAAAGCTGGGAAAGACAATTTTTCGGAAGATCAGTACAAAGAGATAGTTGAAAAAGCGTACAAACTACTAGGGATTGACTAATGGAATATAACGAATACAAACCACTGAGGGATGAACGTAAGCTTATTCTTGACAAAATAAGAAAAGGCAACACTTCCCAGCAATTAATTGACAGACTTGATGTTGTCAGAGAAAGACTAAAGAAAGATCCCCCTTCTTTAGCCGCTTTATATGGATGCGTGGGAGAATAATATGATTCAGCAATTCAAAGTTAAGAGAGATGCTAACGAATTAACAGAGTTTGTTGAACAATTAGAAGAGTTAATTGAGGGCAATGACGCATACAGCTCAAACGTAAACGTGCTGTCATTTGTCATCGGAGAAAACGGCGATGTAACAGGCAAATTCCAAGACGCATGGAATAGACGAATTTTTAGCTATTCCATTCAAAAAAATCGAATCGGATACAAGCCTGCGATCGCCACAGCCAACACTGACAGCGCCACAGAGTCAAGATTACTTGACCTTTTCTCACTAGGTTACACGTCGCTGGCACTCAACTACGACGCGGTTAAGGGTGGTAAAAAGCCACGCTGTACAGCTATTAGTTACAGTTGCGGGAGTATTTGCATTCCCCTACAACACACCTGTTGGATTAACAGTGCGGGGCAGGAAACTAAACGAGCTGGAGGCTCGATCGAGAGTATCAGCCAAGGACGTATCGATAAAATCCGGGCTTTGGCTAAATATTTAGACTCCAAGGGAAACAATAAATGGTCACGGTACGGCAGCGCCAATGAACTGAAAGCAAAAGCAAGCGCGTTAGAAAAGGAACGGGCGGGAGCATTCAAGGCTGGAGTTAAGAAGCGGCCGCCGATCGACCCGTTTGTCGTAGGATTGAAAAAGGCGTTTGATTCTGGCAACTTTGCTGAAGCGAAAATTCTTGCACGAGAAGCCGCGGGCAAAATGAAATCGGGTGAGGAAGTTGCCAGCTATTTGCAGAAAATATCTGAGTCGATCGGCGGCGAACAAAAGTTAATAGCTGACAAAAAACAAGAAATAATTAAACAAGCTAATAGAATCCAAGAGACAAAAGGGCGAAAAGAAGCTAAAAAGTTTTATTCAGAGAATTGGAACTCAGAGGTTGAAGAAAGAAGTAAAAAATATGAAACTTTTATTTCTGAAGTTGCTCGCGAATTTTTATATGTAAATCCACCATCAAAAATGAAAGGAGTTGAGGCTGGGTTGGCAAATCCCAAAAACGGCAAAAGAACCGGGTCGTTAAACTCAGAGCAATTCAGCAAGCTTGCATCAGGAATAGCCGCATTCAAAAAAATGGTAGGC
>NZ_JAUBQQ010000003.1:0-1639 GCF_036701335.1 Microcoleus sp. Pol12B5
CTAATTAACTCATAATTTTGCCTGGAATATCATTCTACTATGTATTTGTGTAATTAATTCTGTCTAACTACTTATCTAAAACCTGGTGTTTTTAGCGTGGCGGCGGGCTGCAACGAACTATTTTCGTGAAAAACAACCGATGGATAGCCACCCGTGCGTCCAGCACTAACTATTTTTCCCATCCTGACAAGCGAATTTCTTGATGGTACCCGCCACGTGATTTATCCGTGGGGTCGCCTCCCAAATCTAAAATCTAAAATCCTCAAGCCCCCGAATTTATCCGTGGGGTCGCCTCCCAAATCTAAAATCCTCAAGCCCCCGAATTTATCTGTGGGGTCGCCTCCCAAATCTAAAATCTAAAATCTAAAATCGAATGACCGATAGCGCGATCGAAAATTATAAGTTTTCACAGCAACTGCAATTGATATCTCCACAAGCAGCTACTTTTGATAGAGTGCAACTTAATTGCGACTAAGTAAAATAAGCATAGTAGGATGCAACTAGCGGAGGGATGGATGATGAACGCAGTTATTGCTACTCTTGGCACTGCTCTCGGACTGAGCTCAATTTTTATCGGTTTGACCCCGGCGGTTCTCGCCCAACAAAGACTGCAACCAACGCCCCAATATTCGGAAACGACTTTATCTGGGGACTCGTTGAGGACTGTGGAGGACAGAACCTTAGACTCGGACTACCAAAACTTGATTGGTGGACCAGAAACGGCGGCTAATTCTGCTAGAAGGGAAAGCAGCTTGGGCGACACATTTCGCCTCAAAATCGAGGGCCCATTAGAATTTATTACTACTCCTTCGGACGCCCAGCGTCAAGGAAATCCTTTACCTCCCAAACAAACCGACAGTGGCGCAGAAGCGGGAGTTCAGCTTCAGCTAGGACTTTAGCAATTTTAAATGAATTCATTTGAAGCAAACGATCGCTCGCGGAACCCCATATTTGATTCTCGGAGTTATTGTGACTGCGATCGCTTTTTTATCTGAGTTTTATCACCAGTTTTGTGCGGTTTCCATCACACATGGTTCTCTATTGTAAACCTAAAATTAGACCAATTAAACTTTCGATACAGACTGATTAGATACATATCTTTACAATAGCGCATAAAACTGGCGGTGAAGGTGATGAGAAAGGCTCAACTGATCGATTATTTGCGAGGAGAGTTGGCGATATCGAATTCGGCGATCGCCGTTGCTCTCCGACACGGTGAACAAGATGCCAGCGAACTGCCAATGGTTCTGTGGCAATACGGGTTAGTGACACTGGAACAGTTAAACCTGATTTTTGATTGGTTGGAAGCTCAGCCGGCTTAGCAATTTAAAATCCTAAGTTAAAAAATATGGATATCGGATTGCAATTTTTTGACAAATAAAGCTTGCACAAACGGTCGTCGAAAAGTATAGGGTTGAGTGTTTAGGTTGAGGGTGGGTCTTATTTTGTCCCAATTTAATATTACCCACAGCTTTGGAGACGGCAGTGCGGTGTCCTCTCTATCAAGGCGCTCGTGCAACCGGAAACGATATCAATCTGTCTGTCGAAGAGGCGATCGCAGAAGGCATCAAACAGACGGCATAAAACAAACCCCTGCAACTTTTAGGATGCCGGGGCTTGTCTTGTTTAATTTGGTGGC
>NZ_JAUBQQ010000003.1:1739-17075 GCF_036701335.1 Microcoleus sp. Pol12B5
GGGAAGTGGATTTGAACCACTGACCTTCGGGTTATGAGCCCGACGAGCTACCAGGCTGCTCTATCCCGCGTCGCTTTCTCTCTCTAGTGGTTTCCAAAAACAAAACCCTGAAACCTTAAAGATTACAGGGTTCGCTTGAATTTGGTGGCGGGAAGTGGATTTGAACCACTGACCTTCGGGTTATGAGCCCGACGAGCTACCAGGCTGCTCTATCCCGCGTCGCTTTTTGTCTCTTTACTAATATAAACACATTTTTCTAAAAATTGCAACCCCTCCATCAAAAAAACTTTTTAGATGGTGGGAGGGGTTGCTGAAATCGGATCAGAGTCTCGATCGCCCTAAAGCATCGAAACTTCCCCGATTACCTCCAAGCGCTTGAACTCGCTGAGAGTCAGGTAAGTCTCCGAAAGAGTTTCGGCGATCGTCGGAGTAATCCACCCCAACTGCTTGAGCAAGTGAATAGCCACAGCAAATTGAGCACGCTTTCCCCCATCCGTCACCTTAATTGCCAAGCCCATGCCTTCGCCAACGCGGCCAATGCACTGCACCCCTTCGGCACCGGACTTGCTCACCAATTCCCCTTGAGTCAAGCGCATCAGTTCCGTGTCAAATTTGCCCTCACCGGCAACCATCATCGGGTGATGAGTCATAGCGCGGACAATCCGCTCCATATCCACATTGTTGCCGGAGGCTAACTGAGCGTACAAAGACGCCATTTGCCCCAACTGCAACAGATAGGTAGGAGCGCCGCAGTCGTCACGAGCGCTGATAAACTCTTCGGCAGGCATTGCCAGCAAGTCAGCCACTTTGCCCAAAATAAGCTGCTGGACAGGATGTTTGCGGCGCAAATAAGTTTCCATAGGCCAGTGCAGTTGCTGGCAGACAGCCAGCATCCCGGCGTGTTTGCCGGAGCAGTTGTATTGCAGGGCGCTCTTTTTGCCTTCGGGAATGGGGCATTGAAGTTTAGAGGGGTCAATGTCGCAGCGCCACAGGACGTTAAATACCTGGCGCGATTGCTCGATCGTACCTTGATGGGAACTGCAAATAATCGCTAAATCTCGATCGGTCAATTCGTAGCGTTCTAAAGTGCCAGTCGCCGTCACCGCCAAAGCTTGAAAAGGCTTGAGTGAAGAACGGACAAATGAGGCCGTTTCCGAGTTACCAGCAACAGACAGAACGCGCCCGCGATTGTCACAGACAGCGGCCTGGGCGCGGTGCCTCGATTCCACAATACCTTCGCGCAGCAATGTGACTTCCAGTTCGGGAGCTTGGGTTCGTTTTCCCCTTGTCATATCAATTTTAGATTTTAGATTTTAGATTGGGGCTGGTGGAAGTTATGAGTTGCGAGCTGCCAGTTAAGAGTTATAAAGTTAATCTTTCTGCGATCGTTTCTCACTCATGCACTCCGTGCGTGTTGTTGGCTGTGGGCGGCAATCTCAAAACTCAAAACTCCCTTCCATTCGCGATTACAAACAACTCCAAGTTAGTCCCCCGGCAATCAGCAATACTGTCAAACCATAAAATGTCTGCCGCAGACGCCTGAGAATTGGTTCTAGTTGGTAGTTGACAATCAACTGATCTTGAAGAAAAACTTCGGGAGTTTTAGGCCAAGATTGACAATCGTACCAGCCAGACTCTTCGTAGACGACCGTGGGATTTGAAAGGCGCGATCGCACGTAGAACCAACCCAAGTAGAGTCGCAGCAAAGCTAATCCTAGAATAAAACCGGCACCTGCGGCACCGCACAGGACAAACTGAGCTGGATACTTGCTTGGAGCAAAGCTAGAAGCAGCTATCGGCCCCGATACCAAGCAACTCCAAGCCCACACCCAAGCTAGTTTGGCCAGGTATCCGGGCCAATTGAGTGTTACCCAGCTAAAAAACCAGGATTCTTTAAGTTCTTGGTATTCATTGATCGGTCGCTGTTCTTGCGGAACGGGACAAATAGAAGCAGAAACGTTTTTCACATTAGCCCTCCTCACGGCGTGGGGGAAAAGTCAATGCGTTCGGCGTGTCCCCAGAACGCTTCTAAATTGTAGAACTCCCGCTCTTGAGGCTTCAAAATGTGAATGATCGCGTCGCCGTAGTCCATGACGACCCAACTAGCGTCTGATAGGCCTTGTGTACGAAGTGGCAAGCGATGCCACTCTTCTTCCACTTGGTCTGCTATTGCTTGGGAGATGGCTCGTACTTGCACGTTGGAAAATCCGGTGACGATCGCAAAGTAGTCTGCCAAGTAGCATACTTCTGCCACCCGGAGCAATACAATGTCTACTGCTTTGCGGTCATCGGCTGCTTGGGCAACGGTCATGATCAGGCCACGGGCTTCGTCTGAGGAGGTGCCGTCCGTTGCTGTAGAATGGGCCCTGGAGTATTCGAGTTGGGTTAAATCAGACATTAAGTGTTTAATTTCCTAATTGATAGGGTAAGGGGAAATCGGTGCGCTATTCGCTTTCGATTGTTGGCAGTTTGAGACGGGAAATAGGAGTTAGGTTGAAGCCAAAAGTAAGGACAGAATTTCTGGTAAATTTTACTTTTAACTTGTGATTTGTTTGATCGACTGCTTCGTCGAATTTCCTGTTTCCGGCCTAGCCATTTGCAGCGCCCAATTGCGGGTAAGTACGGTGCGGGGGTGGATGTAGCAGCGAGTTTCTAGCAAATATTTAAGAGAATAATCGCTAGTTTGCCACACGGCTGCATAAAGATTTTGCCAGCTTGCCTCGCGCAGTGCCTCTAGTTGGGCTGTGTTGCCGCGGCCTGGCTCTATGGTATCTGCTATGAATACGGTACAACTGAGCTGGCTCATGTTTGGTCTGCCGAGGGTGTGATGGGCGATGGCGTCCAAAATTTCTCGATCGACCACCCCGAATTCGTCTCTGGCGACGATCGCGCTGGCGTCTGCGTGCAGCAAATGCGGGTGTGCTTCCAACACTGAGTCTAACTCTAAACCTTCCTTCTGGGCCATGTGCAGCAGCAGTTGAGGTTTGAAGTATTTTGCCAAATCGTGCAACAAACCGGCAGTTCGGGCTTTTGCTTCGTCGAGGCCGTAATGGCGAGCCAAGTCACCTGCTGTCTGTTCGACTCCCAGAATATGTTTGATACGGGCAGCAGGAACTCTGTCTGACAGCCAAGCTAGGACGTTTTCGCGCGCGGGTACAAGTGTCAAATATTAACTCCTCCATTGTAGGATCTACTATTTTAGCGTTTTGTTTTGATCGGCTGCTGTGTCGGGCACACAGCGGTGTGGTGATATCTGGGATGGGGAGGGGTGAAGGGGGCGATCGGCTGTTTGGCAGATACGTTATCTTTTCTGGTAACTCCTGGAATCTTCAAAACAGTCCCTACCTGAACAATTAGTCTAATGGGGTTGCTATTTTTGGTAATTATCTCATTTTTTCTATTTTTAGTCCGTGCTATCCAAGGTTATTTTGTCGTTTAGCCGCTGCTTGCTTCTCTGGGAATTTTTATGATTATTTTGTTAATTCAACATAAAACATTCCCTAACAAATTTAATCAACATGATTGTAACGGGAAGTCAAAAGTCTTTTTCAGTAATCTGTATTTTACTTTTAATCGGGGTAGTCAAGGCTTTCTGGATGGCGGAGGAGACAGTTCCCATTCTCGTAGATAGGGGACTTAAATCGCTCAAATATCAGTCTTTAATTTTTGTGGTATTTACGTTAACGAACGTTATTTTTGTACTGCTAGGAACATCTTGTGACACTCTAACTAGGCACGGTTTCAATCGCTTATATTATTTTGGCAAAGGCGCCAATATTTTCTCAGCATGACTCGCTGCCACCGCCGCAAATAAAGCTTCATAATGATTCAAAGCTTCCTCAAATCCGTAATTCTCCACAGCATAATTTCTGCCTTGCTCGCCCAACGCATCCACCTTAGCAGGGTGCAGGTACAAATCCTCAACCGCCTCAGCCAAAGCCTGCGGATCTTCCGGCGCTACCACCACCCCGCCACCGCTCTGCTGCACTGCTTTCTGTGCCGTACCAGTTTCAGGAACCGAAGCCAAAATTGCCCGACCGCTGGCGAGAATTACTTGAATTTTTGAAGGCATATTGAAGTTAGTAACGCGGCGCTTTTGTACGACTAAACTAACATCAGCAGCAGCTAACAATTCGGGCAATTTTTCTCGCGGTTCAAATGGTAGCAGCATTACATTATTAGCTTTGTAAGTTTCGCAATCTTGTTGCAAGCGCGCCAAGGCTGTTGATTCCCCCACAATGACAAAAGCGATTTCGGTTAGGTGTTTCAAACGAGCGGCTGCTTGGACAACTGTTTGCAAGCCTTGAGTGAGGGCAATATTGCCCGCGTAGAGAACGACAAATTTGCCATTGAGTTTGTGAGTTTCTCGAAATGAGTTACTTTCCTTGGGTAAGGGCCGAATGAAATTGACATCAACCCAATTGGGAACGCAAACTATTTTTTCGGGGGGTACTCCCTGAGAGTGCAATTTTTTGACAAAACCGCTGTCGATGACGCTGACTTGGCTGGCTGTGCTGTAGGCCAATTTTTCCAAAGCGTCAGCAATGCGAACTAGCAGTCCGTTTTTTTTGACCAAGCCGACGCGCACGGCTGCTTCTGAGACGATATCCTGAACGTTGAGCACGATCGGGCAAGCGCGAATCCAGCCGTAAAAGGCGACTGGGACGCAAATCGGTAAAGGGGGCATTGTCGAGAAAATCACGTCTGGACGCCAGCCTCTGAAAGCTTGGACGGCGCTGGAGACAACAAAACTGCCGTCTAGCACAAGTCGGTCTAGGAGGCTGGGGTGGGGGCCGTTGACGCGCAGATAGCTGCGCTGAATTGTGACACCGTTGTGTTCTTCTGTAAGGTAAAATTTGCCCTCATATTGCGGATAAATCCGGCGCTGCGGATAGTTGGGCATTCCTGTGACGACTCGGACTTGGTGGCCGCGCTTGACTAAGCCTTGCGCTAGTTCTGTCATCAGGGGGGCAATGCCGATCGGCTCTGGATAGTAGTTATATGAATAAATTAGAATACGCATAATATTTATTTTGAAGCAAATTGTCCTCCAGCCGCGTGCATCGAGCCTGTACCCGCAGAATTGCCGAGGATGTGGTTGGGTTCCGGGTAGGACAATAGGGGAGCGAGGGGATCTTCTACTCCTTGCGAAAGAAGCCGCCCTGACCGGGCGGGTATCACGCCCTCAGGTAATGTTTTTTCGCATTACCAGGCAGTTTCGGCGATCGTCGGTACGGATATACCGAAGGTCGTCTGTGAGCTTGTACATGAACACCAGTCCCCTTTCTCCCTCTCTGTCCAAAGGATCGCGCTGCTCTTGCATGATTGAGTGCAGCTTTGCTTCTAAGTTGAAGGGTTGACCCCTGTCCCAAATCCTAATTTCTAAGTAATCGGCAAACACTTTTACCTCAATGTCGATGGGCGTCGTGGGGGGCAAGTTCTGGTGAGCGTGGCGGACAGCGTTTGTAAAGCCTTCGTTGATTATCAGCCGGCACTGCCACCAGAAATCCGCTGGTATCATGGGCAAAACGATATTCTCCAACCATTCCAAAACGGATGTTAAAGCATTCAGGTCTGTTTCAACCTGCAGGTGCCACTCGGCCTTTGGTTGCTTGTCTTTCATCTTTCTTCCCCCTGGTCGGCCCCCACCACCGCTGTACTCAGCGCCGGAAGGAGAGAAAAAGGAGGGCAAGGTCTTGGCAACATATTAGTTAAGTCAAGCTTGAGTTGAAGAAGCCCGTTTTGCCTCAAGGTGAGCATTCCTTTCGCACCATTTACTCGCACAGCAAATGAGAGACTTCCGATACTGTAATCCGCCTCGGTAGGGCGTTTAAATAGGGAAAATTCCCGAGTCAGCTTGCGAGGAAGTGATTTAAGCTTCGACCGTGTTAGCAGTCGCTACTTTTCTAAACACAGGTGAGTTCTTCTCGTCCTCGAAAATCATGCTGGGCCCATTTGAGTATGACCTCGAACTCGCCAATTGCTAATTATTAATGCTCTGATTGCAGAGCTGGCAATTAGCTGTGTATTTTCTTGGCGTGTGAATTTTAACACTTAATGCTAACGTAGGTATCGCTAGCGATCGTCTGCTTGACTAAGTATCGAGTTCGAGTTCCCGCCCCCCCGTTGGCAACAGCACCTCAAAGTTCAGTGGTGGGTTGTTGAGGGTTCCTACACAGCGCCACTATTTTTGTTAAACAGGACTGTTACAGTTTTGACAATTAGTTTGAGGTCATACACCAGACTCCAGTTTTGTTGGTATTTTAAATCTAAACGGATGACATCTTCAAAATCGCGGACTTGAGAGCGACCGTTGACTTGCCATTCCCCTGTCATCCCGGGTTTGACATCCAAACGCTGCCACTGAGGGACTTCGTAGCGCTCAACTTCGTCTGGGGTAGGCGGTCTAGTGCCGACTAGGCTCATTTCGCCTTTGAGCACGTTCCAAAACTGCGGCAGTTCATCAAGGCTGGTTTTGCGTAAGATGCGCCCGACCTTGGTAATCCGCGGGTCGTTGTCATTTTTGAAAAATGCGCCAGAAGCCTGATTTTTGATTTGGGCTTTCATGGCTTCGGCGTTGGTACACATCGATCGAAATTTCCAAATCCGAAATTGTCTGCCCATCCAGCCACAGCGGGTTTGACCGAAAAATATCGGGCCTGGATCGTTGATAGTGATGGCTGCAGCTATGGGTACGAGCAAAATTCCTGTAATTATCAAACCGACTATTGCCCCAACAATGTCTATCAGCCGCTTCACCCACGATTGCACTGAGGGGTGGGTCATCGGTAGCTGATTGTCCGAAGGCTTGGTCTCTGTGGGAGTTGAGGTTGCAGAGGGCTGCTCGATCGTCAGCACTTGATCTAGGCTGGTGAGAGCAAATACTGCCATCACCTGCGGCTTGAGGCTTCGGAGCACCAAGTCGCTACCACGCTGTTTGGCAAATTTCAGATTGCTGACTAAAGCACCGATCCCGCTACTGTCGATGAATGTCGTCTGACTGAAGTCTAGGACAATCTTGCTGGGAACGGTGGTGCTTTCCGAAAAAAGTTGCTGGCAGGTTGTCTTGAAGTTTACAGCTTCAAGTACGCTCAAGCGCACGGGTATGTGAACTGAGGGAATTTCGTCCGAGTACGTTACCCGAAAATCTGCCTCTGGGGTTTGACTGACCATGAAGTCCTGGTTTCAAATTTCAAGCTTATGTCTTTAGCCTATTCTGTCCTAGCAGCTCCACCTTTACCAAATATTATGGTTAACAAAAGGCTAGCTTTATACAAACTTTACAAAAACGCCTGCAAACTCGCCCCCCGATAGTGATATCCAAGGCAAAAATAGACTTGAGTCTACCAGTGCCTGTTTTGGCGCAAAGATTTTTGAACGCAGTCGCGGCCCAACTTTGACATCGGAATCAAGATTTTTGTGGATTCAGGCCGATTAATGTTGTCGTTAATAATTTTGGTGCCTCTCTCGCACCGGATAACCATCGCAGTTAACAGTTAACAGCTAACACAGAAGTCAACAGTTAACGGTTAACTGGAAAACCCCCGTAACAAGCATCGGGGGATGAGGTTAAGAATTGTAGACGTTTTCTGACTGGGAGGTTTCGCGGGTGATGGGTTTGACTTTGGCTTTGGCTTTGGCTGCGTTGCGTTTGAGGGCCTGGAGACGAGCTTCGTATTTAGCCCGCTGCTGTTTTTTGGAGGTTTGCTCGATTAAGGTTTTTAAGGCGCTGCCGAGGCTTTTGTAGGCGTTTGGGAGAGTGTAGCCGAAGCGGGTTGCCAGGGCGAGGGCTTTTTCGTCGGCGTCTACTGCTTCTTTTAAGCTTTTCTCTCCGTTGTTTTTTTGATAAAGTCTCCAGCCGGAGACGCCGCACAGGGATAGGGCTAGTAACAGCAGCAAGCCGTCTTGCACCCAAAGTTCGCCGACAGCGCCGCCTAAACCAATTGCGAGGGCTGCCATTTCCCAACCGTCTCTGGGAATGGTGTCGTTTTGGATTCTGGCGACTTCGTGCCAAAATAGGAGGTTACGCTGATCCATTGCTAGCTGTTCCCAGCGGATCAGGTCTATTTGGATTTCTACCTGGTCTTTGCCTATTTCTTCGCTGCGGATCAGGGTAGGATTAACTTCTATTGTTTTTTCTACTGTTACCCAACTTTGGAGTTCTGGGGGCAGTATGTTTTTCAAGCGCCGGATCTCACTCATCTCGGCTCTTGCTGTAGAGGTTGCATAGGATGTCATAGCTCCGGCCTATTGATTTTCCAAAGGTTAATATGTGTCTATTTCTGGAGTATAGCAAACCTTGAATCCAAATATAGTCGAGTAACGGGGGTCGATCGACCAATACTTGCAAATTTACTTGATTTTAGTCTCAGGGGGCGATCGCAACTGCCGACTCGATCCTTGACTTTCGACTATTTCATCAACGGTTCGATTTCTTTCCACAATTTCGACCAAGCCGACAAAACTTCCGGCTGAGAAGTTATGCCTTTTTGAACTAAAACAACTCCGTCAAATACTTCAGAAAATCCCTACAAACCTCGCCGTAGAGCTTCATCGGTAAAACGCACTCCCCCCCCGAACTATACCCTGTCAATCGGAGCTTTTAAAGTCTTCTGCTGTAAATGCCACAACTCATAATCCACAGCTAATTAAAAAAATGGCGACAACTCAATCCGTGTAATATGAGTCTAAAACCTTCTTTTCTCGTCCATTATGGGATATCTTTTTAGGGTCAATAAAGTTGTGCAACTCTTCTTTTTGTCCCAACATCCTCTTTTTTTTTGCCTCGTTTAACATTCATTTTTTTCTCTTTTTTTGCTACATGAGCGCGATCGCCCACAGTCGGGTATTCGATCGCGCTCATGTAGCGAGTGGGAGCGTCCGCTGCTGGCACTAACTACTGGTCTACCCCTTTTCATTCTTGCAGCGGATATTGCCACTTTTAGGAGATTTATACACATCATTCAGACGCGATTTAAATAATTAAAGTGACTTAAGAAGACCACTTTCCAACTGATAAATTGCTGCCATGATTCCGCTTTCAGGATTTGTGAGCAGGGACTTTTTGACATCTTTTAAGTATTCTACAATGTGTGCCCGCAAAATCGGTCTTTCTACTTTGACTGTGTGATTGTAATCCCACAAATCCCAGATGATAATCCCGATGCCAACAATCGGGTCGATTAAACTTACTCCCAACTGACTAGCAACTGTACCGCCTGTTTTTGTGGCTACCTTAGCGGCGGCTTTGCTGGCAACTTTTGCCGTAACTTTGCTGCCAACTTTAGCTGCTACTCCCAAAATTAATGGTTTAGCAATTAAGTAGCCGCTGCCGCCAACTAATACTTTTAATGATAAATTCGAGACGTTTCCTTTGTCACTAATTGTAGTGGCAATATCGTTCAGATATTTGTCCCACTGTACTTGCGGTATATTATAACTGTTTTGAACTACTTTCACATTCTTGCTAACTTCGGATATATACAAATTAGCAGTATCTTGAGTGATTAATTGAAATCGCAGTTGAGCGTTTTTGGGTACCAGCACGCGGTTAGCAAATTCTCTTTGAAAGTCTTCCGTTAATTTTTCGGAAACAGCACGAGATGCTTCTGTCATATCGAATCTGTTGAGTAGGGCAGATTTCACGAAGCTAAAAGGTACGGTAAACTCCATCTTTTTTTGAGTGAAGTAATCAAAGTACCAATCGAGGAAACTGTTGTCTACTCGTGCAATTACTTCGCTTTCCCATTTGTCCAACTCTTTTGAGGCGAAAGTTTCGGCTGTTGTATGGGATTTTTGGATGGCGTTTTTAATGTCTTGGTTGACTTTGCTAAAATCGTGTGGCGGCGAGACTACAACTGCTGTGGTTCCGGTATTTGTTAGTGACTGGGAAATTAGAAAGTTACCTAATAGGGGAATGATGACTACGAGAATTACGATCGTCCAAATCATCGGTGTGACAGTTTTGATAAACTGACCGATAACTCTGAGACGTTCTGTTTTCTCTGAATAGCTAATTTCTTCCTTGTCTTGACTCATGGCGGTTTCGCAACTGATGAGAGTTTGGCTAGTTTCGATTATAGGCGACGCTTCCTGAATTGTGTTACGGGCGTGTGGCCTGAGATTCTGGAAAAGTTGGCTAAAAGTCCGCGCGAAGCTACCCCAAAGGGAATCGCCAGTTTTTCATTCTTGACTGCATAGAAATTAAAGTGGTACTATTTTTGAATATATCTCAAGCTGTTAATATGACCTTAGATCCTTTGCTCCGCAAGCTAGCAGCCATAAATCAAGCTTTATCTGCCATTTCAGCAGAAACCTGCACGGCGGCCGGATGCAATCAAGCAGTTTCAAAACCCGGTCACAAATTATGCTACGAACATTGGAAAGCTAACAACGCTCAACCCCTGTCAGCGCCCAAACCTAAACCCCAACAATCCTCTTCCCCCTCACTTCTGTCCGCTACCAGCATCAGCGATAAACTAGAAATATCAAAGCACAAAGTCAACCCAATTTTAGCAGAGTTAGGATTAGTAAATAAAGAGCGCAACGGCTGGGTAGCCACTAAGCGGGGAATAGGTTTTGGGGCGGTGCAAAAAACCTACCCTCAAGACAACACTCCTTATGTGCTTTGGCCAGAATCTATACTGACAAATCAAGTTTTTCTGGCGACTATTGAGAGTCTTAAAGGTGACAATTCAGAACAGAGCAAAACAGAAGTAAACACAAAGCTAGGGTTCCGGGAAAAGTTTCGGGCGAGTGCACAGCATCGAACAACCGACGGTCATTTTGTGCGTTATAAAGCTGAAGTTTTGATTGATAATTGGCTCTATATGGCGGAGCTAGTTCACGCCTATGAACGCCGACTACCCATAGAGGAAGAAGCTTACTGTGACTTTTATATTCCTGGGGGAAAGGTGTATATTGAATACTGGGGATATGAGAACAACCCGGAGTATGTGTCGCGTAAGAAAGTGAAGCAAGAACTATATCAGAAGTACGAGCTCAACCTGATTGAGTTAACAGATGAACACATCAAGAATTTGGATGATTATTTGCCTAGAATGTTATTAAAATTTGGCGTAATTGTAAATTGATTGAAAAGTACGATCGCACTCTTCATCCGCGTTAATCTGCGTTAATCTGCCTGCATCAGCGGTTCATAAAAAAAGAAAAGAGCGATCGCCCTTGAAGCGTGCCTCAAACTTGATAATCCTTATCTGATTATCTTTTAGCCTGCTTTACTTAACACAAGCAGAATGTACTGGTCAAGACTAACTCCTTCCCTTTCCGCTTTTTCTGCTAAACTCAAATGTAGAGATTTAGGAATCTGTAAAGATAGACTTCCACTATACTCAACTTCCGTTGCAGGTAAAGGAATCTCATCGCCGCACTCATAAGCAGTCTCTATCCACAATTCCCTAGCTTCCTGAATATTCTCCATCGCTTCGGACAAAGTTTCACCCTGAGACATACAGCCAGGAAGGTCTTTAATTATAGCTGTATAACCTTCAGGTTCTGGATAAAAATTGATAGGATATTTCAGGCTCAAGTAATAATCTAGGGATTTAAGCTTGACTTTCATCTTCTGATTCATCGCTCCATTCCTCTAACTTCAATAATGCCACAATTTGCCTGACGTAGACTCCTTTTACCTTCTGACCGCCTTTTTTAGGGACTGTAATCTTTAATCCATCGGCATTTCGGAAAGAATGGTGACTTCCTTTCGATCGCTTTTCTTCAAACCCAAAAGCAGTTAGGATATAGCACACATCGTCAAACCGCACTTCAGACGGGTTTGATAAAAATTGTTCTATCAGTTTTCCTAACTTACTCATCTTAACCAAATTTTCCGACTATCTATCATAGCTTTCCATGACTTACGCAGTGATAACGATTTTTTGTCATTCTCAGCGATAGCGAAGAATCTCAAGGTCTGATACTACCGTTACAATGCGTAAGTCCTGTTTCATTAGGGGGTTGTACTTATATCTAATAAGTTATTGTAATCCTCTTGGAGTTCTAGGGAAGGAATTTCAATATTTAAAAGAGACATATAACGATGACATATTTCTCTCGCCTCATCGATCAGTTTTTGCAAGTCATCTTGTTTAAGCGTAGTCATCTCTTCAGGCATTGGCAATGGGCGCGCGTTTTCATCTTCCTCATTTTTTAATATATTCCTGTTTTTTTCCCTAACACCTAAAGCTTTTTTATATTTAAAAACTTCTGCCTTGTCACGGTGAGCTATTGCTTTGTCTCTCTGATTAAAAAGTATTTTTTTTAATTCATCTAGATTCGGATCGTAATCTTTGTCACCCGCTTCTTTATATTTGAATTTAATTTGGTCTTTCTCTAATTGTTTTCTGTCTAACTCACCTATTTCCTGGGATTTTTTCTTCCATGATTTATAATTACTTTCAACAATATTTAAAATTTTGGGAACGCTTACAGCATCTTTATGTGAGTCATATACTTGACACAAATATAATACACACAGATCGCGAAATCCCAAGCTAGTCATCGTCCAGAAATGACGTGCTTTAGCGTATTTTTCTGGCGTACTACCCAAACCATAAAATAAATCATAAGCTACCGACAAATAGTATTGAGCATCCGATAGCCTAGCATCAATAGAGTGAAGCATCTCACTAAATTCTTCTTTTTCAACTGTCATTTTGATAGCCTTTTATTGATTAACTTATAAAGTAGGGTAGGCATTACCTACCCCACTTATATAATTATAGCGCTTTTTACAGCAGTGAAAATCGGAAGTAGATGAGCTAGAAATTAAACCTGAGCCTCATTCTTCACCAAATTACCCCAACCCAAATCCTTCAGCGAATTATTCCGGCGCAGCGGACGAGTCACCAACTCCAAAATATCCCGCGCATTACCAAACCCGTGAATCTGAGCAAAAGTAAACTCAACAGACCACTTAGTATTAATTCCCCGCGCTTCCAAAGGATTAGCGTGAGCCATACCAGTAATCACCAAATCAATATTCTGCTCGTAAATCCGCTGCAACTGATTGTAATTGTCCGGTTTCTCCACAATCCGAGGAGTAGGAACTCCCATCTCGTGACAAGTCTTTTCTAACAAAGCCAACTCGGCGGCTTGATAGCGCTTGTCCATGTAAGGAATGCCAATTTCCGGGCAAGTCATGCCGCAGCGAATCAAGAAACGTGCTAAAGAAATCTCTAACAAATTGTCACCCATAAAGAAGACAGATTTGCCGCGAATTATTTGCAGGTAATCTTCCAAACCAGCCCAAATTTGTGCTTCCCGTTCGTCCAAACCTTTTGGTTCAATTCCCAACACTGAGCAAATCTTCTCAATCCAAGCGCGAGTTCCGTCAGGGCCGATCGGGAATGGCGCACCAATTAGCTTACACTTGCGGCGGCGCATCAACGTAGAAGCAGTGCGCGACAAGAACGGATTCATGCCAGATACATAATAGCCTTCTTCCAAGACTGGCAATTCAGTGTAGCGCTTAGAAGGAAGCCAACCGGAAACTTTGATTCCTTGCTTCTTCAATTCTAGAGTTAGCTGAGTAACAACCGGATCGGGCAAAGAACCAAAAAGTACCAGCGGTGTGTGCTTGACATATTCCGATTCATCTGCTGCAACTTCCTCTTTTTTCTTGCCGAAATTCAGCAGTTGAGAGATAGCATTGCGTTCTTGTTTCTGAGATTCCATCACGGGCGCTTTCTCAGGACATTTAGCAGCCATAGCTGCCAAAACGGTATCTTCCCCTTGAGTAAAAGCGTAATCCAAACCGTTAGCGCGCGCTGTGACGATGGGAATGCCAATTTCTGCTTCGAGTTTCGGCGCTAACCCTTCCAAGTCCATTTTGATGATTTCGGTGGTGCAAGTGCCGATCCAGACAATTACACTGGGGTTACGATCGCGCTTAATTTGCAAGCACAGCCGCTTCAACTCATCATAATCGTTTAACTGAGCGGAAATATCGCCTTCTTCCAACTCAGCCATCGCATAGCGAGGCTCAGCAAAAATCATCACGCCCATTGCATTTTGCAAGAAATAGCCACAAGTCTTGGTACCGATGACCAAGAAAAAGCTATCTTCAATTTTTTGATAAAGCCAAGCTACGCAGCTAATCGGACAAAATGTGTGATAATTGCCTGTTTCGCATTCAAAATTTAAAGCTTCCGGTTCATTAGTAGTAATAGCAGTCATATCTCAAATCTTCTCCCTTTAAATTGTTTTTCGTCTCGAACAGGATTTGCGGCGGAGCGAGGAAACACCTGGATTTTGCGATCATCTCGGTGCGATCGCCCAGGAGAGGAATAGGTTGTTTTTCCTCTCGATCACGAACAGGCGCAGTGGCGAGAAAACACCTGTGAAAGTGCGATCGCGACGCACAGCGAACAATAAATAGAAGTACCTATTTTTGGGCTAATTCCTGTAAAAAAATAGATGCAGCCCACTCAATATTTCTGCAGCAGACGCAGCATCCAAAATTCTGGCTAAAAAATTCTGCGGGAGGGCATACAATCCCTCACAGCAGGGATTTAGTTTTCTTCAACTCGCTAAGGCAAAAAGCCTTTTGGCAGTTGTGAGTTGGAGCTAATTAAAAATTAACAACTCGCAACTCACAACTCACAAATAGAGCGGGAAACTTCAAGACTAGAAGAGATGCGGGCGATCGCAACAACCTCACTTAAAATCAGATAAAAAGCCGGAAATTTCTTCATCCTCATCGTCGGAGTCCAAATCGCCGAGACCTAGAGCATCTAAATCATCTTCGTCAGGATCTCCGGTAGTTGCTTCCCCCAGATCGTCAAGTCCGAGATCGTCGAGGTCATCCTCATCAGATACAGAGAAATCGTCAATACCGTCATCGTCCAAGTCGCCCAGATCCATATCTAGGTCATCTGAGGTCGCTGTCCCAAAAGGATCGGGTATTTCTTCGGCGACAAACTCTGCATCTTCTTCCCCAAACGGATCGGAAATCCCCGCTTCGAGATCTCCAGAGGTCAAAGTCCCAAATTGTGAGGCTTCATCTTCCTCGTCATCGCCGAGATCGAGACCGCCCAAAGCCAAGGCTTCATCTTCCTCGTCATCGCCGAGGTCGAGACCGCCCAAAGCCGAGGCTTCATCTTCCTCGTCATCGCCGAGGTCGAGACCGCCCAAAGCCAAAGCTTCTTCTTCCTCATCGTCACCCATATCAAAGTCAGATACGGCGTCTTCCTCATCGTCGCCCATATCAAAGTCAGATACGGCGTCTTCCTCATCGTCGCCCATATCAAAGTCAGATACGGCGTCTTCCTCATCGTCGCCCATATCAAAGTCAGATACGGCGTCTTCCTCATCGTC
>NZ_JAUBQQ010000003.1:17175-133896 GCF_036701335.1 Microcoleus sp. Pol12B5
CCCATATCAAAGTCAGATACGGCGTCTTCCTCATCGTCGCCCATATCAAAGTCAGATACGGCGTCTTCCTCATCGTCTTCGAGACCGAGACCGTCCAAAGCCGAGGCTTCTTCCTCGTCATCGTCCATGTCGAAGTCGGAGACCGCTTCTTCCTCGTCATCGTCCATGTCGAAGTCGGAGACCGTCTCTTCCTCGTCATCGCCCATGTCGAAGTCGGAGACCGCTTCTTCCTCAAACTCATCGAAGGATTCCTCCTCTGAGCTCAGTGCTGACGCTGCTGCTGCCAGACCTGCTGCTCCGGCGACTCCGGCGACTACTCCGGCTGTTGCCAAGGCAGCACCGCCCAATTTATTAGATTTGGCTGCAGCGGGTGCTGCAGTGGCAGTTTGAGCTGCGGCGGGTGCTGCAGTGGCAGTTCGAGCTGCGGCGGGTGCCGCAGTTGCAGTTTGAGCTGCTGTGGGTGTTGGAGATTTACCGGCCGTCTGCGGCGCAATATTTGAGGGCATACCCAGCGCGATGTCCGGGTCAAAATTGAGTCCCAACACTTCGATTAGGCTGTCTGCATCCGGCTTGAGTTTTGAGAAGGGCAGCATTAATTGCTGGAGTTCCGGCTCCAGGGCAGCCGCAATTCCCAGGATGAGGTAAGAAACAGGCCTTTTCCCGCCGTCGGGTGTGGCGACCGTGTTCTCAGCCGTCATGTGCAGGAGCAGCCAAGCCCGATTTACCTGGTAGTAGTCCAACCACTTCTGTTTGAGAGCAACTGAAAAAGTATCAAAAAAAGCCATAACCTCTTTATCCTCATCCTGATCGCTAGACCTATTAAACCATCATCAGGTCTAGCTCATCTTCCTCCTTCTTGACCACCGGTTGCACTGGATTTAGATAAAAATCTGAAAGTAAGGCAAATAATTCGCGATCTGGCGTGTCGTTGGGCACTACTCCTTCGGGCATTGCCAAAATCTGGTCAGCGATGTTGAGGTAGTAATCGCAGACGTAGTTGAGGGAAGGATCGCTTTCGGCCATCTCAAACAATGTTTTGCCTTTGACGCGAGAAACGCGGATATCTTCAATCAGGGGCAGCACTTCCAGCACAGGCATCGGTACAGAGTCAATGTACTTGTCGATCAAGTCGCGCTTTGAGGTGCGGTTGCCAATTAAACCGGCGAGCCGCAACGGGTGAGTGCGGGCTTTTTCGCGGACTGAGGCGGCGATGCGGTTGGCTGCAAATAAAGCGTCGAACCCGTTGTCGGTAACAATCATGCAGTAATCCGCGTAGTTTAAGGGGGCTGCAAAACCTCCGCACACTACGTCACCGAGTACGTCGAACAGGATGATGTCGTATTCGTCGAAGGCATTGAGTTCTTTGAGCAGTTTTACGGTTTCGCCGACTACATAGCCGCCGCAGCCAGCTCCTGCGGGAGGGCCGCCTGCTTCTACGCAGTCAACGCCGCCGTAGCCTTTGTAGATGACATCTTCAGGCCAAACGTCTTCGTAGTGATAGTCCTTTTGCTGAAGGGTGTCAATAATTGTGGGGATCAAGAAGCCAGTGAGGGTAAATGTGCTGTCGTGCTTTGGATCGCAACCGATTTGCAAAACTTTTTTGCCGCGCTTGGCTAGGGCAACGGAGATGTTGCAGCTTGTTGTCGATTTACCAATTCCACCTTTTCCGTAAACTGCTAGTTTCACTCTTGGTTCTCCTATAGGTTTCTATCAAAACGATGAGGGCTGGGTTTTCATGCTTTTTTTTGATCGCCCAATTGTTATAGCCCAATTGCAATAGCCCAATTGCAATTCCCTTACTGTCAGTCGATTTGAGATTTCAAATTTGAGATTAAAGAATGGACTCCACAGATGAATCTGGGGCTTCTCTCTAACTAAAATTTTCTATCTCGACGACTTTTGTTTGGGGCTTGTATCCGTCTTTGGGTTAAGCCAATTTTGGACTCGGCCCTTAGTCACCTCGTTGAAAGCATTATTAGCTAACTTGCGATGAAAAGAAAGGGGGCGTCTAAATGAAAATGCTAGTAAATTTGTTTATTTTGCATCTTTGGGAATCTTAACTGGTTTTTTGATATAAAAATCTATTTTTAGATTGTTTTTAGATTTTAAGTTAATTTTAGAATACTTTCTTAATATAAAGAGGTACAAAAATAAAACAAAAATTAACTTCTCAAACAATCTGGGCTTTTGGCTTTGGGGCTAGGATGCAGGCAGTTGATGGCTTGTGCGGGTAAGTGGAACGGTCATAAACGCGCTAGTGGATGAGGCAAACTCGAAGTGAGTTCGGATCAGTTGGGTCAGGGGAGAGCAAAGTGATGGGATTTTAGATTTTAGATTTTAGATTGGCAAACATTGACTTTGCCGGGGTTTCGGGTGTTTTGTAAAAAATTGTGAATTTTTAGGAAATGGTGGGGAGTCGGAGAGTGGGGGAGTGAGTCGGGAAGAGGGAGAAAGTTATGGGATTTTAGATTTTAGATTGGCAAACATTGACTTTGCTGGGGTTTCGGGTGTTTTGTAAAAAATTGTGAATTTTTAGGAAATGGTGGGGAGTTGGAGAGTGGGGGAGTGAGTCGGGAAGAGGGAGAGTGGATGGGGAGAGTGGGGGATTGGGATAATATCATGTCTTCCCCATGACTACTGATACCAGTTGAAAAAAAGAATGCAACTGTAGGCCCGTGATCCAAACCACGAGCTTAATGAGTCATTTCCAATTCTTCAATTCTTCAATTCTTCAATTTTTAAATCTAAAATCTAAAATCCTATGACTGCTGACTAATGACCACTAACGATCGGAATCTCGATCGCAAATTCAGTGCCCCGTCCAGCTTCCGAAACGCAATCGAGTCGCCCCCCGTGCTGTTCGACAACTAAATGGTAAGAAATCGACAGTCCCAACCCAGTGCCCTTGCCGACTGGTTTGGTAGTAAAAAACGGGTCAAATAATTGGTGGCGAATCTCATCCGGTATGCCCCGCCCGTTGTCGGAAATGCGGATCGCGACAAAATCGCCGCCAACAACTTCAGTACGAATTTTAATTGTGGGAACAGTCAATGGAGAATTAGGATTTGACGGGGGTGAATTTTTCGCATTTCTCGCCGCCCATTCCCCTTTCTGGATTTCTTCATCCAAAGCATCAATAGCATTGCCGATAATATTCATGAACACCTGATTGATCTGACCGGCACAGCACTCGATGTTGGGCAAATTGCCGTATTCTTTAATAATGTGAATAGTTGGATGTGCGCCGTGGGCTTTGAGCCGGTGCTGCAAAATCAACAAAGTGGTTTCAAGTCCCTCGTGAATGTCAACGAGCTTGATGTTAGATTGATCTGATCGCGAAAAATTACGCATCGACACAACTATTTGGCGGATGCGCTCGGTTCCTACTTGCATAGAAGACAGGATCTTAGATAAGTCTTCTACCAAAAAATCGACTTCCATATCTGCTGCTGCTTTCCGAATTTCCGAGATGGGTTCGGGATAGTGCTGCTGGTAAAGTTGCAACAGTTGGAGCAATTCTTTGATGTAGTGGCTGGCGTGGGAAAGGTTGCCGTAGATAAAATTAACAGGGTTGTTAATTTCGTGAGCGATACCGGCAATCATTTGTCCCAAAGAAGACATTTTTTCGGTTTGCACCAATTGAGTTTGAGTTTGCTGCAACTTTCGCACAGTTTCCTCTAATTGCTGCGCTTGATTTTTCAAGCAAGTTTGCTTTCGCCGCAGGACTTCTTCAACTCGCTGGCGCTTGATAATATCCCGTCTCAACAATTCATTTGATTCTAAAAGTTGAGCGGTGCGTTCTTCAACTTGTTGTTTTAAGTCGTCGTGAGCTTGGCGCAGAGCTTCTTGGGCCCGCTGCCGCTCTAAAATTTCTTGCTGCAAAAGTTCGTTGGCTTTCTGCAATTGGGTGGCTCGATCGTCCACTGCTTGTTGCAACAGCTCGATCGTCCCATACATTTCAGATTGGTTAAAAACCTGGGGCAAATTTGTCTGAGACACAACGCCCAAAAGTTCTCCCTGGTTGCCAACTACTACCAAACGGCGGACGCAGTGGCGCTGCATGGACTGGTGGACACTCCAGAGGGAATCGGCGGGAGATATGCAAAATAAAGGCGCACTCATGGCCCTTGCTGCTGGGATTTCCGAGAGGTTTAATTCGAGGGCGTGAAACTGCACGATGTCGCGCTCGGTGACAATGCCGATCGGAATTTGATAATTTTGTGTTGGTGCGATCGCCCGATCGGGATGCTGAGTTTGCTCTTGGACAATGACGACGGAACTAACTCGATGCTTGACCATGAGCTGGGCTAAATCGAGCGCTGAGGCAGTTGTTGGGGCAGAAATGACTTCTTTGGTCATGATATCTGCTGCACAGCGCAAATTGGTTAGCAAGTTAATCGGTTGCAGGGCTTCGTGAATGGCTTCGCGGGTGATGATGCCGATAAGTCGCGAGTCGTCGTCCACTACGGGCAAATGCCGGATGGAGTGCTGGCGCAACGTGAACATAGCTGTGAAAATATCTTGAGACTCGGATTGTTTGAGGGTAATGGGCGATCGAGTCATTACGTCAGCAATTGTCAGTCCGACTGTACAAGCTGCGACGGTAGTTAGCTTGACGATATCCCGTTCTGTAAAAATGCCGATCGGGCGATTATCTTCGACGACTAATACGCAACTGCGCTTGGCTGCGCTAGCAACAGCGTTTTGTTTTTCGCCACAAAGGTGACAGGAGACGCGCATCGGGTTCATGAGAGCCAACACCTGGGCGATCGGGGTTTCTGGAGCCACGGTGAGGGGGTGGCGGTCGATCGCCCTATCTAAGGGCGAGGAGTAGATTGGCCGGCTGTTGGGCCGTCCAGCGGGTTCTGATGATGTAATTACCGACAAGTGCGGGGCTGAATCTCGGAAATGTTGTAATTGTTCTTCTTGTAGCATGATTATTAATTTTACTTAATGAGTTGTTACAATTTTGGAGACTTGGGTTGGCAGACTTAGCATTAATTAAGCGAGTGACAGATGCTTGATCGCCTAAAATCTGATTGCTAGAACACTCTTATTTAATTTTTATTTTTTAAATCCTATGTCGTGGACTCCCTTAAGTCATCGAATTCATCACTTGCCGCTGATCCTTGCGGGCCCGATTTTGCGCCGGACTGAAAGTCGGGCCGTGACAGTTTGGCTGGCTCTGAAAGCACCCCGCCAAGTCGAACTCAAGGTTTATTCGACGGAGGGCGGAACCGGCGAAATTGTCGATCGGCCATTGCTGCAAGGTGCGAACTCTACCGTACAGCTCGGCAAATACCTGCACGTAGTCGCGGTGACTGCTAAACCAATTAATAGCAATGTCTTGACATCTGGGGAAATTTATGCTTATGACATCAAGTTTGCGGGGAGTAGCGAGTCGCCGTCGGCGGGTGCAGTCCCAGAAAATGAGAAAGAAAATCTCATTTCTTGCCTGTGGCCTGCCACTCCTGATTTATCGGCTTTGGGGCCGGAGACGATTAGTTATTTCGCTCACCAGTTGCCCACTTTTGCCCTGCCGCCACAGGATTTAAACTATTTGCGTATCGTTCACGGTTCTTGTCGCAAGCCCCACGGAGACGGCAGAGATGCGCTGCCAATCTTGGATAATTCGATCGAACAGTTTGCAGGTACGGCAAATAGCAGGCCCCACCAACTGTTTTTAACCGGCGACCAAATTTACGGCGACGACGTGGCCGATGCGATGCTGTGGGCTTTGACGGATGCTGGCGATACCCTGTTGGGCTGGGAAGAGAGTCTACCCCTGATGGATGATGCCCAAATTAAAAAGAATTTGTGTATCAGTATACCTAAAAATTCGGCAAACGAAAATGCAGGTGGCCAAGAGAGGGAAATTTTTAGAGAGTCCCCTATTCAGAAACCATCTGATGCTGAATATGAGTCCAAAAAACCAATTGAGTTAAAACCGGGGACTCGCAGCGATATTGCCAGAGATTTTGGCGGCTTTACGGCGATGTTGGTAAATAAACCCGCCAATGCTAAAAGTCACTTATTTAGCTTGGGCGAATATTATGCGATGTATTTGTTAGTTTGGTCGCCGGTACTCTGGTGTACGAGTTTTCCGAAGGGTAAGGATATTTGCCCAAATTCTAAGCAGGCAAAAGTCTGGGATAGAGAAGTTGTTGAACTTGACGGTTTTGCTCGCAATTTGTGGAGAGTGAGGAGGGCGCTAGCGAATATTCCTACTTATATGATTTGCGATGACCATGATGTTAGCGACGATTTTTATTTGAATCGAGAGTGGTGTTACCGGGTGCTGGGAAAGCCACTGGGCCGGCGGGTGGTGCAGAATGCTTTGCTTGCTTACGCTGTGTTTCAGGCTTGGGGAAATACGCCTGCACAGTTCGATCGCGAAAAACCGGGAGATAAATTATTAAAGGCGGCTGAAAAATGGTCGGCTTCGGCGGGGACTGATGTTTCTGCTTGGGAGGAGGCGGCTTCGTATTTGGGAATTCCAAAACTCGATCCGAAAACTCATTTGCCTAAGTTGAAATTAGATGAAGATGTTTTTATTTTGGATCGAGATGACGAGGGTGTAAATGAGGTTTTGAATTGGCATTTTATTGTGAGAAGTTTTAAGCATGAGGTGATTGTGCTGGATACGCGGAGTTGGCGGGGGTATCCGGTGAAAAGCGCGATCGATCCGCCGATGCTTTTGACTCACAAAGGTTTTGAGGAGCAAATTCAGCAGCCTTTGCAAGAAACTAATTTGCTGAATAAAACTGGGGAGTTTGAGATTGAGGCGACGCTAGTAGTTGTGCCGACAAATTTGGTTGGTTTGTGGATTATTGATGCGGTGCAAAAGCGGGATGTGGAACAGGGGAAGGTTTTTAATAGCGATGCGGGGGATGCTTGGAATTTTCACGAGTTGGCTTTTGTGAAGCTGTTGTCGGAGTTTTTTAAGCAGCGCGATCGGGTGATTGTGTTGAGCGGGGATATTCACTATGCTGCTGCTGTGCGGCTGAGTTATTGGTCTGATTGTCATTTTGGCGATTCTCGATCGAATATTGAGCCTTTGCATCTGGCGAATTATCAATCAAATTGTCACTATTCTGTGTTGGCGCAGTTGACTGCTAGTGCTTTTATCAATGAAGAGTGGAAAACGCATTTAATTCATACTAAGATTAAGTCGCTGCTTCCTGAGCGATCGCACGAATGTTTGGGATGGAATGAGCCGCTGGAATTAATGAAAATCCCCAGGAGTAGCAGAAAGAAAGCTCTGGAGGCTGCTGTTAGGAATAGACAATCTCTGCCTGATTGGGGTTATCGGATTGACTGGATTAAACGGCAAAGAGCTCGGGTGTTTTTGCTGCTAGAAAAGGGAACTCCGTCAGATAGAACACATAAAAATAAACAATTGTCATTCCTGCGTAGGTTGTGGAATTTTATATCGCTGTTGTGGCGCAATCGCTGGCTGCAAGAGGGTGATGAGATTGTGGGATATAGCAATATTGCGATCGTCAGTTTTCAGTGGCCTGCGGATAGTGATGGGGAGAAAGCGGTGATCCAAAATGTTTATTGGCGGCCGCTTTGGGAGCCGAATAGTGTGGTTTACAGTCAATATTTTGTGCCGCTGGGATTGGATGAGGATGATTAGATTCCCGATTTCTTGAACAAGTTGGGGATTTCGATACGGGTACAATATTCTGATGAGTTTGTGGCACTGTCCGCCGGGAGCATCTCAAGGAAAGCAGCAAAGTTAGAAACTGGAGTTGGGAGCCAGGAGCCAGGAGGACAGAGGAAGAAGGAAGGAGTGTTCTTACAAATATGATATGCTCCCGTGTCCGCCGGGGGTTGAAATCCTGACTATGCAGGACTACCGGGATTTTCTTCTGATTTATTGAAGCTGAAACCCTTGGTGGATATACTATAAATTAGGAAGCCCGTGACGAGATTTGAACTCGTGACTTCCTCCTTACCAAGGAGGTACTCTACCACTGAGTTACACGGGCATAAAAAATTAAGAATCTCCAATTAAAAAATTAATTTTTAATTCTTAAATTTTAACTGTTTATTAAATTGAGGTGGGCCGAGCTAGATTTGAACTAGCGTAGGCGTAGCCAGCGGATTTACAGTCCGCCCCCATTAACCGCTCGGGCATCGACCCATTTCCATCACAGTTATATATCCTAGCACCACAATCTTTATTTGCAACATTATATTTGAAACTCTAATCATTCAGTTGAGAAAACATAAGTGAGTTAGCGGTAGACGGGAAAATTGAACACTGTTTAAGGTGTGCATTGCTACGTCTAGGCTGGGTGCCCGCCCGGAGCACCCTAAGTCTAGACTAAGAGGAAATCCCTAATTCACTAATTCCCCGGTTTCTTGCAGGGAGTGCAGACGACGATAAATACCTTGTTGACTCAAAAGTTCTTCGTGGCTGCCAACTTCGACGATTCTACCGCCGTCGAGTACGACGATCGCATCGGCTTCGCGAATTGTACTCAGTCTGTGGGCAATAATTATGGTGGTGCGCGTACCGAGGATATTTCGCATGGCTATCTGGATCGATCGCTCGCTTTCATAGTCCAAACTAGAAGTAGCCTCATCAAAAATTAACACATCAGGCTCCACCAATAGCGCCCTGGCAATCCCCAACCGCTGCCGCTGACCGCCGGACAACCGCATTCCTCTCTCCCCGACAACGGTATAGTAACCTTGGGGCAACAGCCGCACAAAATCCTCTACTTTGGCAATGCGACAAGCATCCTCAACTTGCTCGAAAGTTGCATTTCTGTTTCCGTAAGTCAAATTTTCCAGCAAAGTACCGTTAAAAACGTCTACTTCTTGGTGGACAATGGCTAAACGCTGGCGGTAGCAAGTCACGTCTAAGCTGCGAATGTCTTCGCCGTCGATCAGAATGCGGCCGGAGTTTGGTTCAAAGTAGCGAAACAGAAGTTTAACTAAAGTCGATTTCCCGGAACCCGATCGCCCGACTAAAGCTACTGTCTGACGGGGATGAATCAATAAATTCACATCTTGCAAAACGGGTTTTTGGCTGTCGTACCCGAATGTCAGACCGCTGAACTCAACTTTGCCGGTAAATTTATAAGGTGGCTGTGCCGATCGAGCATTTTCTGCTAAATTGACCGCATCCACACCGTCTGGCGTTTGCATAAACTCGTGGAACCGGATCATTGAAGAATAACGCCGTGCCAATAATTCGGCGATAACGCTAATCGGACGCAGTTGGGAATATGCCATGCTTGCCAGGGTGTAGACGGTAACAAAATATCCGAGGGAAATTTTGCCTGCAACCGTGGCTGCTAGGCTAAAACCGAGGACTGAAAACAAACACAACTGGACGATCGTCTGCTGGTATGTCCCCAGGATGACGTATCCTTTGTGAATGCGGTGGATCACGACTTTTGATTCGCGATCGAGTCTGGTTGTTTGCCTTTTGAGTTCATGGCTTTCTGTCGCAAAAGCTTTGACTGTTTTGATGTTGGTGATAATTTCCGAGTTGCGGCTTTCGGTATCTTCGATGTATTCATCCAGACTTTCTTCCTGCGCCGTCACCTGTTGCAGGCCCTTTAAGGTGAAACTGAGGATAAATAGAAATGAAACCAAAATTAATAAGCCAATCCGCCACTCAATTAAGCAGATAACGGCAAAAATGCCGATTAAGCGAACGACTTCGGGGATGAATTCGCCGGCAATTTCTGGGTAAGTCCAAGTATGGTTGGCGATGCCTTTGGCGATGCGGCTGGCAATCCGTCCGGCGTTGTTTTCGTCGTAGAATTCTAGGGGTAAGGTGAGGATTTTGCCGATCGCACTTCTCATTTGATCGCGCCTTGCCCTCAATGGTATCGCCCAGTGGAACCAATTTCCCACCCAAGGCTGTACCGGTGCTTTGGCGACTGTTACCAGAAAAATTATGCCCAGCAAGACGGATAGCGATAATATTTTGTTGGGTGAGTGCTGGGTAACGGAGGCGATCGCTGTTATGAGTTTTTGCGTTACTGTATCTGTAGGTTGACCCGACAATACGTTTAATATTTGACCGATCGCGTAAGGTACAAGCAAATCGGTTAGTGCCAAAACGCTGGATGCGCCTATGCTATAAACTGAGATTTTCCAGTAGCGACTGTAGTATTTGAAGATGTCCTGAAAGCTTGCCATAAATTCTTGTTGAGATACAACCCTTGCAAACACTTGCATCTAAAATTGCGCTCTCGGCGCGCTTTGTTTACAAGTGTACTACAAAAGTAGTTGATCGGGGAGTCATCTCGGCTCATGCTAGCGAGTCGCCCGATCGGGTGATTTATGGCAATCATTGGATCGTCCGCAATCGATCCGGATTCCAGGGCCATCAATTCCAGGCTAACGGCAAAAAAATGCAAAAGACAGAATTTTTCTTAAATTCTGCCTTCTGAGCAAGACCTGATAAGTTTTACGTTTGAGTAGTCTGTTAGCTGAAGGTGTAGGCTGATTGCAGCGCCCACCAGATCAAGAAGCCGATTCCGCCGGCAATGACAATCGCCGAAATGGCGATCGCTATAGGACTGTCAGCTCCCTTGAACTTCATGATTCCGCGATTTAAATCTGACATGACAGTGTTCTCCCACAATTCCAGCTTGATTGTAGCTTTGCCGTCGGCGGATGGCGGTCAATTTTCACGGCAATTACTGATTTGGTTAATGATCTGGCTGCTGAAATTTCCGGTGGGGATAGGCTTTGGGGGTTTTTACAGGGTGTCTGAAAAAAAACTTACTAAAAAGACTTGACAAATTTCGAGAATTGAGACAATATTGTTAATACCGCAGGAAATGCGGGTGTAGCTCAGTGGTAGAGCGTCACCTTGCCAAGGTGAATGTCGCGCGTTCGAATCGCGTCACCCGCTTTAGAAGATAAAAAAATCAAGGAAACCGGAAAGTAGATCAAGAAAGTTTTCGGTATCCTCCTAATGAAGGATGGTTGAAAATACCTAAGTTAGTGGTAAGATTGAATGCAGAACTTGCAAGTCAAAATTGCCGATCGGGCGAGATCTCGGAACAGGCAGTTGAAAGCCTCGCTTTGGCGGAATTGACAAGTTTGATTAAGTGGATATGTTAACGATTATTTTTGTAAAAACGCTTTTTTTATCCGATCGCTAGTGCCCTCTCAAAAAGCTCCCAAGATTGACTTAAACGATGAGTACCCCTGTCCTTGCCGACGCCGGGGTCGTCTAGTTCCCATAACGTTGACAGAAGCCTTGGGCTGCAACCGCTGTCAACAAATATTTGTATTGGACGAAAGTGGATACGTGATCGAGCAACTATCAACGAACTATCCTTACAAGCAGGCTTGGCGGTGGACGGGCAACCAGTGGAACAGAGCGCATCCGGGTTTGAAGGCTTATTACTTGCCACTGGCTTTGGGTATGATATTGGTGCCGCTAGTGATTTGGTTGCCCTTGGCGCTACACTCGCCGGGCCCGAATATTATTCTGTGGGCAATGGTCGCGGTGCTGCTAGCAATGCTGCCGGCGCTGATGGTATGGCTGGCTTATAGGCGTTAGCTAGATGATAATAGAGGATTTTACCCATTCATCAGATGCCGCAAATGTCGCGCGTCGCGCTTATCAAGCTTCTTTGGAGTTGGCTGCGACAAAGAGTGCCGATCGCGCTGCAGGTTTGCAGGCGATGGCGGGCTCGCTGAAACGGCGGCAAAATGACATTTTAGAAGCAAATACTCTGGATCTAGAAGCGAGTCGGGACATGGCGATTCCCGAGTTGATTGTGGAGTGGCTGAAGCTGACGCCGGAACGGATCAAGACAACTGTGCAAATTCTGCAACGGTTGGGGGAAATGCCAGACCCGATCGGTAGGGTGATCAATGCTTCTTATCAGGTCGATCGCTGTCAGGTTTACTGTCAGTCGCTACCACTGGGGGCGATCGCTCTAATTTACGAGGCATTTCCAGAGTTGGGGGCGATCGCTGCTGGTTTGTCTCTCAAAAGTGCTAACAGTTTGATTCTTAAAGGCGGCAGCGAAAGCTGGCAAACTAATACAGTAATTGGAGAAGCTTTGGTTTCGGCGATCGATGAGGTCGGTTTGCCATCGGGATGTTTGCAGATACTGCCGCCGGATCGGGGCGCTTCGATCCGAGAATTGGTCACTCAAGACCAATATCTCAATTTAATTATTCCCTACGGTAGACCAAGTTTGGTGCAGCAGGTGGTTAGGCTGTGTACAGCACCAGTTTTGAGGTCGGCGATGGGAAATTGTTACCTTTATTGGTCGCCGACTGGTAGTTTGGAGATGGCAAGGTGGATGATTTTGGACAGCCATCAAAGCGTTCCCGATCCTGTTAATGCGATCGAGAAAGTGCTGATCGATCGCAACCAAAAGCCTTCTTCCCTAGTCAGGCTGTGGAACAGTTTAAAAGAAAAAGGCTTTCAAATTAGCGGCGATGCGGATCTTGTTGCAGATTTCCCAGAGTTGAAGCTGGCGGAACCATACGAGTGGACTCAACCGTATTTAAACAAAACCATCGCGTTTAAAGTTGTCGATAGTTTAGAGATTGCGATCGGCTGGATCAACCGCTACAGCAGCGGTCACGCTGACTGCATTGCCACTGAATCTTACTTAGAAAGTCGCCAATTTGCTCTGGATGTTAACAGCGCCTCAACTTTTATAAATGCCTCACCTCGGTTTTGGCGTTATCAAAATCGGGGAGATGCGATATTTTTGGGAATGTCCAACCAAAAAGGTTATCGCCGGGGATTGATCGGGTTAGATACGCTGACAACAATTAAAGAAATTGTTCAGGGAAACGGACTTTTTTAATCTTATAGGTTATTTAGGATTGGTTATTGGGATTAAACAAAACTGAAAAGTGGGAGACTATTATCGATGCGTAAGCCTTTAATAGTTGTTTCTAAAATTTTCTTTATGGGATATAATATCTTCGTAGAACAATCAGGCAGCCTTGATCTAAAGCAATTTGATCGCCAGTTCTCGGATAGCCACAGTGGAGACAGATAAAATCTCCGCATCCTAACAATAAGCCGCCGGATTTATGTGTGGGTTCAATCTCAAATCGGGTACGGGATCTAATTAAATTTAGAAACTTATTAACTCACATGAAAATACTCTTAGCGATCACATGAAATCAGAAAAATCACTCAATACTCTAGACAAGGCGGCAACGCCGAATTTAGGCGGCGAAGAAACGCTAATTCACCACTCGGTATATGTTAAAAAATTGCGTCCGCTGCTGCCGTCGGATGCCTTTGAACCAGATCCTAGCAAGTTAGCAATACTACTCATCAACGCTGCTATTTTATTGCTGGGATGGGGAATTGCTGCTAATCTCGATCGCTGGTCTGTCTATCTTTTAGTGCTTTACTTACCTTTAGCCGTTATCATGGGCAATAGTATCATAGTTTTGCTATTTAGCTCCCACGATTTGATGCACGGTAGCGTTCAGAAAAAGTCGCGCCTGACTTATCCGATCGCCTTTTTGGGACTAAGTATGCTGTTTATGCCGGCTACTCAGTGGAAAAATCTGCACAACCTCGTACATCACAATAACACGAATTCTTTGGCAGACCCCGATCGCAACTATCTGTACCAGCAACCAGATACTTGGGGAAAATGGATTCAAAATCTGTTTGTACCGTCGGTGGAAGTCAATCCGCTGTGGTTAATTGTAGGGATGGCCGGTTCGTGGTTAGTGCATAATTTCCGCAATCTCACCTCGGTACTGTTCTTTAACGATAAATCTGTCGATTACGTACCGGCTGCCTTTACAGTTAGTCCTAAAGATAGATTGACAATCGCATTTGAATGTCTGGGAATTTTAGGGATTCATGCGAGTATTTTGTTCTACCTGGGATTTCATCCGCTCAAAATCGCTCTTGCCTACTTTTTGCCGATCGCAATTGGTCATGCAGGCGCCATGTTTTACATCTATACCAACCACATGGGTTGCCGGATGACCGTCATTAATGACCCGCTGATCAACAGTATGTCAGTGCGGGTTCCTAAAATATTTGACCTGCTGCACTTAAATTTTGCTTACCACACAGAGCATCATATTTTCCCCAGCATCAACTCAGATTATTATCCGATGGTGCAAGAGTTGTTGCAAACTCACTATCCTGGACGCCTGAATTTAATCGATGCTGGCAAAGCTTGGCGGTTGCTGATGCAAACACCCCGGCATTATCAAGATGAAGTCACCTTCTCTGATTCCTCTGGTACAATGTGCGTGAATTGCTCGATTGTTGAAGACTATAAAAGCTGAGAATTCGTATTGCAACTCACATCTTGAACCACGCTGAAGAACAGGCTTTTGGGCCTGTTCCACAAAGAATGAATTTTCGTGTGGGGTGGGCGTCTCGCCCGCCCCAAAAAATACAATTCTACATACTGATGCTATTGAGTACCAACGAAGGCTTGAGAGCAAAATAAGGGATTACTCGTTTTTGATTGTTAGCATCAATCTTTTGTTCTGCCATATTCAAATTTTGCTGGAACTGTCTCGTTAAAAATTCGATCGGCGTTCCCTCAAAAACTTCATCGAAGCTCATCCGGTAGAGTTCTCGGAAAGATTTATCGTAATAACCTAAACGGTCATATCGATAAGCTGACAAAATAAACATAATTTTCAGTTGTTCAGCCGCTCGCTTGTACGGAGGAAGCAACCGTAAAATGTCCTTTTCCGTAATCACTTCAAGAGTTCCCGCAGCAGTAATTTTGGGAATATCTCGGTAGGCTGCCAAAGGCATATTGGCAGAAAAACTCATGTATTCATACTGGGGAAAATTGACTGCTGAATGCTGCGGGCCACAGGTAAAAATTATGGTTGTGACAATTTTAATTAATTGTTCAACTGTGTCGATTTTGCTGGGCATTCCTTTGACTTTACCGCCCTCATTCGAGGCTAATTCTTGGGCCCAAGTTTGCAGTTCCACATCTTGGACGAGTGCTTCATTTGTCGGGTAAAAGAATTTGAGATAGCCACATACAAAGGTTTCGATCGCATTCCACAGCAGCAATCCATCATCTCGGTAAGGATAGTGAGGCAGTTGATTTGGATCGTCCATGCCCCTATTTTTCAGTTCGGTTGGGAAGGCAAATTGATCCAGACTCCAGTTACTGCAAGCCTCTCTAGCTATTTCCATTGTCTCTGGCAAGCTACCGCTTAGCAAGTCATCGACTGGCCCGCCCGGAGCGATCAAATAAGAACGTGCCAGCTCGTTGTTAGTCAACATAAACCGAAAGTGCGGTTTCAGCAGCAGGCTAAGAGGATGATTTTTAGCCAACTGTCGGGCGGTGACGATCGCGATTGGTTCCATCACCAAATGAGTTCGACCTAAATGCGAACTCATTTCGTGGTGATTGGCATCTGCTACTTGCACGCAGAGTTTCGCAAACAGCCAATCCACAGGAGGATCGAACGGGGTGTAAAGATGGCTATTTGGCGTCGGATCTAGTTGAATGGCGATCGGCACCAGTTCACCGCGATCGCGGATTCCCGTCCACCGCCAAGCAAAAAAAGCTCGCGGTTTTGGCAAGAATTTTCTGCCTTTTTCATAGCTGCCGCCTCCAATTTTTGAAGGTGCGCGATAGTGTTGGTCGCTACCCGTATAATCGGCAATGTAAATGTTTTTTTGTTGCAACTCTTGACCCAGATCGAATAATGGGTGAAAGCTGGAAATTTGTGCCAGTGTTTGCGCCCGAGGATCGCCGGCATCTAACAAACGAAGCACCATGGGATTTGCCCCAGACAGGCGCTGTTCTGCAAAAGAGCGATCGGTTTGGTAGATTTTGGCAACAGCAGGTAGCGGCAACAGAGTAAAGAAATCTTCATAGTCTTGGAGCTCATCGAGAGGATCGAGAAAACTTCTAGAATCGGCTGCCAGCATATTTCCGGGAAGTTCCGATGTTGCTAGTATCCGCTCTCCAATATACTTGCTCGAAAAGTTCTCGACTGGTGGCAGATCTTTCAATAATGCCAAAGGTGATAAACTGTCATGGTCAAACTGATAAGCTTGTTGCTGACGATTTAAGGAATCGCGGCGCTGTTCTTGGTTCGGATCGTCTTGAGGAAGAGAAGGTTTCATATTCTGTACCATTGTATAAATTAACGCTTTTTTGGTAGTAAAATATCGGACATCATCACTACTGATCGAGGATGGAATTTAAAAAGTATTGTGCGGGTTCATGCTTGATATAGGTCTTATTCACCGATCGATCATCTGATTCCGGACTTTTATAAACTCACACAAATTTCTCAAAAGAATGCAACACTTCTAGATCGCCCTCAATCCACATAGGGCGGTTTCATTATCCAGAGAAGTAGGTCGCACTTGAGAACCCCGGCTTCTCAAAGAAGTCGGGGTTCGGGGTGTTCGGTTTTTTGAGCTTGGTCTACTGATGAGCGATTAGGCATGAGTCATTAAATATTGACCGTTGCCGTTATATTCGCCGTCGCAACTCGCGAAATTAGACACAAACCAAATCAAGTAAAACCGCCAAATGCGACGAAATTTGGCATAGTCGATGCCGTAGTCCAAATCTTTGACTATTGCCTGAGAATCGTCAAAGTTTTTCAGCCACTTAGCAAAGGTTGTGGAGTAATTGTATCCGTTGAGATACCATCTTTGAATTGTTTTGAGGTCTTTGTTGTGACTGGGAACAGCATCGTATTTCCAGTAACGGCCGTGGGGGAAAATGTATTTGTGGGTGAAAACGCTGGATATATTGTTCGGAGTGCGAACTGTGATGATGTGAATGAAAGCTTTGCCGTTATCCTTCAGGAAAGATGCCAGCTTTTGGAAAGCTTTCGTTAAATTGCCTACATGCTCAAAAACTCCGATGGAGAGAATTTTGTCAAATTTTGTCTCGAAGTTGGCGTCGTTCAAATCGCCTTCATATAGGGTAAATCGACCTGAACTAAGGTAGCTTTCGGGGTATTGCATCTTCTGACGCATATACTCGCATTGGTGGTGGCTGAGGTTAATCCCCGTAAAAGTGACATTGGGAAATTTGGAAAGAATGTAATTGGGAACGCAACCCCAACCGCAGCCAAAGTCTAAAATATTGTCGCCATCCTGAATTTCTAGCTTCTCAATCACATCATCAATCATCTGCATTTGCGATTGTTCAAGGTTGGTGGCTCCTTTTTCCCATAATCCCATGCTGTATTTAGGGTAAATGAGTTTTCCGTCACCTAACATCGGATTCAGCATAGCTTGAGGTAAGTCGTACTGAATCTTCATTAAATCCCGCGACCCTTCGGCTGTGTGATCTGTTTCTGTTAGTACCCATTCGTAGGGTGCAAGCAGGGACGGGAAATGCTTAAAAAAGACGGGCATACAGGTATCAAAAAGCGATCGCAATACTGAATCTGGGACTTCTAATCCGTTGATGTAAGACTCTGCTACTGCCATTTGCACCGTGTTAACTGCACTGACTGCGAGGCGGGTTGCTGCGTAGGCGATCGGACTTTTGATATGTACATCTCCCACTATGGGAATGTGCTTTTCGATGTTTTGTAAGGCTGTTGATGAAGTCATGGTTATACTGGTTTTAAAGATGCTGCTATTCTATCTCACCAAAATTAGCTGGTTGTTACAGAGCAAAAAAGCTGAAACTATTGCCAAGTAAGGTTTGCACAGCAAAACTTTCCCAAATTCTAAAAATATATGGCTGTTGAAGGGGATTTGATAACGGATTTATAGGGCTTTGGGCGAGATTAATTTTATTAAGAATTATGTCAGTTCATTTTAGATTTTAGATTTTAGATTTTAGACTAACTCCACAGCTTGAATTGGGGTATTTTTACCGTGAGATGAAAATTGTAGTGTTCAGTTATACCATTTTAGATTTGAGAATTGAGAATGAATGATGAGCTAAGAGGTGGACTCTTGCCTAGAGTTGCATTCTTTTTTTAAACTGGTGTCAATTGGGCGGTTGAGCTGATGAAACGAGAAGCAAATGCCGATCGCGACTTATAGTTAAGGAATCAGGGATACAGAAAAAATGCCGAGAAACCGGGTTTGCATACAGGTTCGCTGCAATAACAGATGTCCGCGAGATTCCTCGCTAATTAGCTAGACGCGCCACATATGCCACAGATTCACTATCTGCCGGACGATCGCACGATCGAGATAGACGACGACGATATAATTCTCGAAGCTTCTCTGCGTGCCGACATTCCCCACACCCACATCTGCGGCGGTAGCGCCCGATGTTCGACTTGCCGGGTATTGATTGTCGAAGGTTTGGAATTTTGCTCTCCGCGCACTTCGCCGGAAGAGGAACTTGCCCAAAAATTGCGTTTAGAACCGGAAATTAGACTGGCTTGTCAGACACAGGTTGCGGGCGGCAAGGTGATTTTGCGTCGATTGGCGATCGATTCTGAAGACTTGGAATCCTTTAACGACGAAATGGCAGGAAAGTCAATTTCTGCTCCTGTGGGTCAAGAGAAGAAAATTGCAATTTTGTTTGCCGATATTCGAGGGTTTACGCCTTTTGCAGAATCGCTATTGCCCTACGATGTAATTTATATTTTAAATCGCTATTTCCAAAAAATGGGTTATGCAATCAACCGCAACAGCGGGATGATTAATAATTATATGGGAGATGGTTTTATGGCGCTGTTTGGGTTGGAAAATTCAGACAGGGCAGCGGAACAAGCGGTGAGGGCTGGGGTGCAGATGCTGGAGGAACTAGAGAAACTCAATCCCTATTTTGAGACTCTATACCGTCACCGATTGCGGATTGGAATTGGTATACATTACGGGTGGGTGGTTGTGGGGAATTTGGGGGCATCGAAGAGTCAGACAGTTACGGCGATCGGAGATGCGGTGAATTTTGCCAGCCGGATCGAGGCTGCTAATAAGCAAGTGGGAACCAGTTTACTGATTTCCGAGGAGACTTATCAGGAAGTTAAGAAATTGGCGATCGTCAATCAGTGCGTATCCGTGCAAATTCCGGGGAAAAGTGGCGAATATCCGCTGTATGAAGTAGTCGGGATGCCGCCGCTGCCCGTGGAAATTGAAAAAGTTTCTGAGATAAGGGAAGGTTCTATTTGGCAAAGTTTTGTCAATAAGTTACTGGCTTTGTATGCTGCCGTGTACAATTGGATTATGAAAATTTGGAGTCAAATTAGAAAACTCTAGAGCAAGTTTTTTTAGTTGTATTATTACCTCGATCAAATGAATATTCCTCAGTCAATAGTTCGCATTTTTCTTATGCTCCCCAACGGTCAGATTGGGGCACAACTGCGAGATAATATTCCCGGTATTGCCAGTCAAGGAATGCTTTCTACTTTTGGTGGTGGCGTGGACATTGGAGAAATTCCACAGCAGGCAGCAGTGCGAGAAATGGAGGAAGAAACTTGCCTCACAATCAATGATTACACAATGGAATTTATCACAACTTTTACTCACCAAAAGACCCAAAAAGAGAGAAAAATTTTACAAAAAAACCACCTTTTTTTGGCTAGAGTTAGCGATTGTGATAAAATAGAAATTAAAGAAGGTGTGGGTTTGGTAGTTTTGAGAAAAGATGTAGATTTTGAAAAAGTAAACGCCGGGGAAGGTACTCAAATGGCTTGGACATTGTTGCAGGAATATTTAAAATAAAAACTCCCACACTAAGTTTTGCCCACGAGGAGACTGAAACTTTAATAGAGAACTTCTTTTACGATGCTGTCAAATACGAATTCAGAGTACGAATTATTACTACAGCGGGCGATCGCGCTTGCAGCAAAAGCTCATGAGGGGCAGGTTGATAAGGCAGGCAATCCCTATCTCGCTCATCCGCTATTTGTGATGGAAAATGTAACTTCTATAGAACAGAAAATCGTAGCGGTTTTACACGATGCGGTCGAAGATTCGGAACTTAAACTTGAGCAACTTAGAAGCGAAGGTTTTCCTGAAGTTATCGTCTCGGCGATCGAGGCGATTACCAAAATAGAAGGAGAAGCTTATCCAGCTTATTTAGAGCGTGTGATTGCCAACCCGATCGCATTGGCCGTCAAAATCGCTGATGTTACTCATAATCTCGATCTGCGTCGCATCGCCAATCCGACAGAGGCAGATTTTCAACGCATTGCAAAATACAAAAAAGTCCTCAGTCAGTTGCGTGCCGCCCTAAAATAATTATTTTTAATAAAGTGAAAATATGTCAATTCTGCCGAATGGGGCTTAAACATTTTATAGTAACTCCCCATAAGAGCAAATTTAAGGTTTTAATAGGGTATTATCTTATCCAAATGGACAGAAGTCTATAAGATGTTGAAATGGCTGAACAATTGGCGCCAAGCGCTCAGCATACTGAAGCCTGCTGTGGAGGAGCAACCCGCGCCTTCTCCTGAAATTCCTAAAACATTTCTTCACCCAGCTCCCAGAAAAACTGTTGCTAAAAAATTATTCAATGACAATCCACTGTATAAGCTTGCAGTTGATCCGCTAGAATCGAGCTTGTTTTATCGCTCGGTTGAGGGAAAAATTGTGAGCCGATCATTAGTTTCTGGCGCAATTGAGTGGCAATCTGAAGAATCGGGCTCTCCCCTACGAGTAACAGATCAAATCCTTTGGGCGCTGCAAAGTGATGCAATCGCCGCATATTCCACAATTGATGGTCAACTGCTTATGCGATCGAATCAGTTGTGGCTACCTGGTGAGGTTACTGACTCACGGTGTGATTTATCTGAGCAAAGCTTGCGGATCGCTCTACTTCGTGTTCAGGTGCGAGGAACTCCTGGCCCGTCCCATGAGGAGTCAGCAGCTTATCAGATTAATCTAATTACTGGAGAAGTCACTAAGATATATGCTCTTAAGGGTATGCGGTGGGATGATGGGCCTAATTTCAAACCGCGTGATGATTGGCGGCCTAATTTGCAAGAAGTCGAGGGGCAAATCTATCCATCGGTTTCTAGTGAGCAGCTTTTGAAAATAAACCGCCCTCTAGGATTTTATGAATCTGCTCAGTTGCAAACCGCTTCACTAATCATTGACAATTACCGCACTGGCGATGCAACTCCAAGAAGTGTTTTATTAAGTGTCTTTAGTAACCAACCTCCCTATTCACAACTGTGGGCAGCCATCATAAATGAATATTGGGAAGGATTTTGGATGCCTTGCTAACGGGACTTAGACCAAAACTGAAGCCATTTTGGCTTCAAACCCAAATAGAGAAATACTTTTAGCTCAAATGGGCATGAATCTATTTATACAAATGGTTTCAGGCATTTTTAGGTCATCGACCTCTTTCCATTGCCAGCGAGGGGGTTTGGGATCTTAAATGGGCTATAAAATGTTTAAGTTCCACTAATTAATTTCAGTTCAAATACGCTAACAGACATAAATTTAACCGCAGATGTCCGCCTTCATCGTGGCCTAGGCATCTTGCCTGGGCGATATCTGCGGTTAAAAAAATCCCCAAATCTTAAGCCATCACCATCCCCCCATCCACATTAAAAACCTGCCCCGTAATATAAGCCGCTGCGGCATCTGCCGCCAAAAACTTCACCATCCCCGCAACTTCTTCAACTTCCCCATACCTCCCCAGCGGAATATACTTCAAAATCTCATCAGACTTGACATCCTTAGTCATATCTGTAGTGATAAAACCCGGTGCAACTGCATTCACAGTAATCCCGCGACTGGCCAACTCTTTCGCCACAGTTTTAGTAAACCCAATTACCCCAGCCTTCGCCGCACTGTAATTAGCTTGTCCGGGATTGCCCATTTGCCCAGCAACCGAAGCAATATTAATAATTCGGCCGCTTCGCTGTTTCAGCATGATTTTACTGGCAGCTTTCGCACACAAAAACACGCCAGTTAGATTCAAATCAATTACCGCTTGCCAATCTTCCAACTTCATCCGCAGCAGCAAAGTATCGCGAGTAATGCCGGCATTGTTCACCAAAATGTCAATTCGTCCCCATTTTTCCATGACATTACTGGTGAGTAAATCTACTTGGTCAGTTTTCGAGACATCTGCTGCAAGTGCGACAGCTTCTCCTCCAGCAGCGACTATTTCTGCTACCACCTCATCAGCAGCAGCACTCGAACTCGCATAATTGACGGCGACTTTAGCGCCCTCTGCCGCTAGCCCTAAAGCAACCGCGCGGCCGATTCCCCGCGACGCACCGGTCACGACAGCAACTTGACCCCGCAATCTCTGAAAAGTCTCTGGTAATAATTCCATAATTGTATCCTCGCAATCTACCAGAGAATTTTGCACTAAAATCGAGCCAGAACCCAAAAAATTATTTTGTCTTATGGCAGTTCAAAAACAGTTCAGCAGTTTTGAGGAGTTACTATCGGGCTCTGACTTGCCGGTGTTGGTAGATTTTTACGCTACTTGGTGCGGGCCTTGTCAGATGATGGCACCGATTTTGGAACAAGTGAGTGGTCAGATGAAAGACAAGCTGATGGTTGTCAAAATTGACACGGATAAGTACGAACAGTTGGCGTCGCAGTATCACATTTATGCTTTGCCGACTTTGGTGTTGTTCAAAAATGGCGCTGAGGTCGATCGCATTGAGGGAGTTATGCAACCGGCGCAGTTGATCGATCGAGTGCAACCTTTCTTGTAGCACGAGCCAATTATCTCACACGTAGGGTGCGTCAGCTCATATCTGATTCATTATGAATAAGATAATCCTAGTTGACGCACCCTACCTATGAAGACTCCCAGCCACGCTATTATCAATCTCGCTATTCTCGGCAAACCGCAACTGCCGCAAGCTAATCTCATTATTGCGATCGGCGGAATCTTACCCGACATCCCAATATTTCTATTTTACTTTTGGGCCAAATACATTGCTCGCTTGCCCGCAGCTACAATTTGGTCAAAAGCATATTATGAGCCTTTTGTGCAAGATATTGTGGCTCTGTTTCATTCAATTCCCCTGGCGGTTATTGGTTTGCTAATTGCTTATTACTTTGGCTGGCAAAGTGTGCAAATTCTGTTTGTCAGCATGATACTACACTCTCTGGGAGATTTGCCTGTCCACAATGACGACGCTCATCGGCACTTTTTTCCGTTCAGCAATTACCGTTTTATCAGTCCGTTTTCTTATTGGGATAGGAAGCACTATGGGTCAATTGTTTCTCTAGTGGAAATGTTGTTAGTGCTGATCTCAACTTACCGCGTTTTTGGTTTTGTTAATTCTTATACTGGAAAAACGTTGTTGATTTTGGTGAATGGTTTTTACTGGGCTGGCGCGGTTTATTTTCAGGTGCGACATTTATTTAAATTCACTTCCCAAAGATGAAACATGAACTCAAAATTACCAATTAGCAGTTAGGAATTAGCAATTACCATATTGTTAACTCCGACGAATATTAAAACAACACCAATCTTGACGCTTCCATAGAGTAGCCACAATCCAGCCGTGCTGTTCGAGAGTGTCAGCAATTGGCTTAGCTTGTTCGAGCAAAATGCCGCTGAGCACGGCCCAAGTAGTCGGTTTGCTAATTGCCGTGAACTGCGGGATTAAATCAATGATTACTTCTGCTAAAATGTTGCAGATCAAACCGTCGATCGGCTCATCGACCATTTCCTTCAAGCGATCGATACTGCCGAGTTCTGCAACCAACTGGTGAGAATTAACGCGGTTGAGTAGTCTGTTGCTAATAGTCGATCGCACTGCCAAAGGATCAGTATCCAAAGCATAAACTTTTGTAGCGCCCAACAACACCGCGCCGATCGACAAAATACCAGATCCGCAGCCGATATCAGCAACGATGCACTCTTTGTCATCAAAACCGAGCCGCATTTCCAGCGACTCCAGACAAAGTTGAGTAGTAGCGTGAGCACCAGTACCGAAGGCCACACCCGGATCTAAACGCAAAATGACGCGATCAGTATCGGTTGGTAAGGGCAGCCAAGCCGGATTAATTAAAAAGCGATCGCCCACTTCTTGAGGCTGCCAGTGCTCCTTCCAAGTGCTGCCCCAGTCTTCGTCTTCAATCAAATCCCACTGCATCGCAGGTAGGGGCAAACCTGCACACAGAGCATCTTGGCGCAGCCACAGAGACAGAGCGGCCAAATCCAGCAATCCTGCCTGTTCTTCGGGCAAATAAGCCGACATCAGGCAGGAATTGCTTTTGATCTCCGTAGCAGTTCCCTGACAGTTAAATCGTTCCAGACGCCAAAAGATGATATCTTCCAGCGCCGGATCGCAAAGAATTCTAATTTCCCACCAGCTATGTGCCATAACGATTTTAGATTTTAGATTTTAGATTTTAGATTGGCCCAGGGGAAATGGAGACTGGGAACTGGGGAGTGAGGAATGAGGATTGGCTAATAGAAAAATTCCCGCTTTCAGGCCAATTACCAATGATCAATTACCCATTACCAATTATCAGCCCTGGCATCCAAAATCTAAACTCCTAAATCCGTCAAAGATTTACCGTGTAAGCATCCCGAATTCCCGGAACTTTGAGGATCTCAGCCAGTATCCCCTCTGGTAGAGGGTCATCGAGGCTCAAAACCATCACCGCATCGCCTCGCACGATTTTACGGCCTACCTGCATACTGGCAATATTGACATTAAAACTGCCCAATTGGGAACCAATTTTGCCAATAATCCCCGGCATATCGCGGTGCAGGGTAAACAGCATATGGTGAGTGGGGGAAACGTTGACCGGGAAATCGTCAACGCTGGTAATCCGAATTTCGCTTTCGCCGAGCACAGCACCTGTCACGGTGTGTTCGCCGAGAGTTCCCTTGGCCGAGAGGTGCAGGGAGCCGGTGTAGTCGCGAATTGAGGCGTCTCTGGTTTCGACGACGCGAATTCCGCGTTCTTTGGCTTCAATGCTGGCGTTGACGTAGTTAACGCGCTCTCGCAGGGCTTGGGAGAGCAGGCCTTTGAGGGCGGCAACGACTACGGGCTGGCTTTGGTTGCTGGCCAATTCGCCTTGGAGTTGGACGTTGAGGTAATCGACTCGGCCTCCGGCTAGCTGGCTGACGAGGTTGCCGAGGGTTTCGGCGAGTTGCAAGTAGGGTTTGAGTTTTTCGATCGAGTCTGGGTAAATTCCTGGTATGTTGACAGCCGATCGCGCGGGCAGCCCCAACAGTACATCGCGGATTTGTTCAGCAACGTCGATCGCCACATTTACCTGAGCTTCCGCTGTGGATGCTCCCAAGTGGGGCGTCAGCACGATGTTCTGGCCGACACTCCGCAACGGGGAATCAGCTTCCAGCGGTTCGTGTTCGTAAACGTCCAAAGCTGCGCCGGCGATCTTGCCTTCTTTGATGGCTTCTGCGAGGGCTGCTTCGTCGATGATGCCACCTCTGGCGCAGTTTATGATGCGGGCCGTGGGCTTCATTTTCGACAGCACTTCAGCGTTAATTAAGTGCAGGGTTTCCGGCGTTTTGGGGATGTGCAGGGTGATGTAGTCGGATTCGCGCATCAGCAGTTCGAGTTCTACCAAGCGGCAGCCCAACTGGTCGGCTCTTTCGGTCGAAATGAAGGGGTCGTAGGCCAGCAGTTTCATGCCCATTGCTTTGGCTGCGGCGGCGAGGTGGGAGCCGATTTTGCCCAAACCGACGATGCCGAGGGTTTTTTTGTAAACTTCTACGCCGAGAAAGCGGTTGCGTTCCCATTTACCCCCTTTGACGGATTCGTTAGCTTCCGGGATGTGGCGAGACATCGAGAGCATCATGGCAAGCGCGTGTTCGGCGGCGGCGATCGTGTTGCCTTCGGGGGAATTGACGACTACAATTCCTTTGCGGGTAGCGGCGGGTACATCGACATTATCTACGCCGACGCCGGCTCTGCCGATAATTTTAAGTGAATTCCCGGCTTCTATGATTTCTTTGGTAACTTGGGTGCCAGAACGGATCATCAAAGCGTCGTAATCTGGAATAATTTTTACCAGTTGTTCGGCTGAGAGTCCTGTGTTTACGTCAACTTGCGCGACTTGGGAGAGGATGTCAATTCCGGCTTGGTCGATCGGATCGGATACTAGAACTTTAGGCATAGCAAGCAATTGAGTGCAATAGTAAAAATAGACCGAGCGTTGGCGAGCTCAAAGTTGAGACTTAGACTTAGAGCAGTATCTAACAGCTCAGCTCAAGCTTGCCTTTGTGCAGTTTGAATTGTATCTGTATTCGGTCAAGGTCGGCCGTTTTTTGCATGAAATATTTTAGCTTTGCGGGCGATCAGACTCTCTGACCGTCTGAAAATCCCCCAAGTGCTTAGCTAGTATGTCTTTTCGGTCTATAATAGACTTTGGCTATTCAAGCCTAACTATCAGGAATTGTTTGCTAATGAATTATCTTATCGCTGTACTGCCCGATCGAATTCAAGCCGAAGCTGCCTACTGTGCTCTGGAAAAAGAAGGCTTGCCTATGAAGCAGGTGAGTATTTTGGGCCGCGGCTACAAAACTGCTGATGAATTTGGCTTAATCGACCCGAACCAGCAAGCGAAGAAACAAGCTAAACTCATGGCTATTTGGCTGATTCCCTTTGGCTTTATTGCTGGGGTTACTTTCAGCTTGATTACTGAGTTGAAGACTTTTGCCTGGGCGGGAGAAATTGGCGATCATGCGATCGGTGGTGTACTCGGTGCGATCGCCGCTGCAATGGGCAGTGTGTTTGTTGGAGGCGCGGGCGGTATGGCTTTTGGTAGCGGCGATGCTTTGCCCTACCGCAACCGTTTGAATGCGGGTAAATTTTTGATTGCCGTTAAGGGTACTGATGATTTGACTGGGAAAGCTGCGAAGATTTTGCAGCAGTTTAAACCGGAAAATATCCAAGGTTATACAGAGACTTAGTTATTTGTTTGTTAACAGTTGACGGTTAACTGTTAACTGTTGACATTCAACTCGTGTAATATTTGGAGGCAGTTATGGAATCACAAACTATCCCCCTACATTCTCCCCTCGAATTAACAGACGAGCAGTTTTTTCAGTTGTGTATAGACAACCGGGATTTCAGATTTGAGCGGACTGCTAGTGGAGGATTGATTATTAGAGACTGTTGGCGAATCAATAAAGGGCTTCACCTCCCACCCCTAAAAATAGTGGTTCTAGACTAAATGTCTAATTGACCATATAGCCATTAACTACCAATAGTGAACGGAAATACTGCCTCCCAGAGGTGATGGGTAACAGCCCCTGCGAATTCGCCAACAGTCTCTTTCAACCGCCGTCTTATCTTTTCCCGCTAATTGATGGTATGACCTATGAAAATCCTCCACGGGACTTGGATTCCTCAAACAGAAGAGAGTTTTGTTCAAGGTGGAACTTTTTGTCTTTGGGTTGAAACCACTGCAAAGAAAAAACAGCCTGCTAAAGTTCACCCCCGACAATTGGGGACGGCACAGTTAAGAGAGTTTCTAACGAAAGAAGCCGGGATTCAACTGTCAGCAGTCAGCAATACAAGTGCGATGGGGCGAGAATACGCGATCGTCCCTCGGTATTTTTTACTCCCCACTGCTGACAACCAGCCGTTGCCCTCTTTAGAACTAGCGCGATATTTAGAGACAGAGTTACCCGAAACATTTGAGTTGGAGTATTGGCAAGTTGATTGTGTGTGCATCGCCACCCACACTTTGACTAAAGTATTGAACGATCTGCATTTTTTTGCCCTCTACGATTTAGCAGAAGTTCAGTTTGGTTCAGACTTGCTATTTTGGTATCACTACACCCAAAATTTTAAGCAAATTGTTCTGAAAGATCATTATATTCCGGCGTTGCGCTATCGAGAAACTGCTCCGATCGCGATCGCACCCATCGAAACATCCGAACCCGCTGAGAAAGCCACGCGCGGGCGTAAGAAAGCGGGCGAGACAAAAACCAAAACAACTGCAAAAACTCCAAAAACACCTGCCAAAATTGAACCCAGCTTTGAGATTTATCCGGGATGGGAAATTGTTTCAACACAGTACGAAACTGATTTACAACGCTATGTTGAATGGATGCCTTTAGTTTGTGTGTCCGGTTTTCGGAAGATCCAGCTACAAGATACACCAAAGTTCTACGATCGCGAACGGTTGCTGCGGCATTTTTCCGAGTGTGCGATCGCGGAAATTGTCACTCAAACCCCCATCCCAGCATCGTTTGAAAATAAGATTGCGGATTCTTTACTTCAAATCTGCCTCAACCAAACACGAAAAATCGCGCCAGTAAGCCTCGAACAATACCGGCAATGGCAAACCTGGCGCGATCGCATTACGCGCAATCAATCTGCTGACTCATTCTCCCTTTGCTTTCAACTACAATCCCCCGAAAACCCCGAACAACCTTGGGTTTTAGAGTTTCAGGTGGCTGCGAAAAAAGACCCATCTCTGCGGATGCCGTTGCAGGATTATTGGCGATCGCGATCGACTCAACAAAAACAGTTGCAAACACAATTCGGAGACAACTTTGAGCAACATTTGCTGACAAATCTCGGCTACGCTGCCCGCATTTATCCCCAACTTTGGCAAGGGCTAGAAACCGACAAACCCGTTAACATTACCCTCAGCTTAGATGATGCTTTCACCTTTCTCAGCGAGTCTGCTTGGGTATTAGAAGATGCCGGATACAAAGTGATTGTCCCCGCTTGGTGGACGCCGAAGGGACGACAACGGGCGAAGATTCGCCTGCAAGTCAAAGGGAAGGGCAGCAAGAGCGCTGCAATCAAGGGCAAAGGATTGTTTTCGGCGGATTCCTTGGTGGAATATCAATATGAATTGGCGATCGGGGGTGAACGGGTTAGCGAACAAGAATGGCAGGCGTTAGTAAATAGCAAAACACCGCTGGTACAGTTCCGAGGACAATGGATGGAACTGGACAAAGACAAGATGCAGGAGATGCTAAATTTTTGGCAAAAACATCGCGAAGAAAACCCCGATTTAAGCCTGATTGACTTTATGAAGTTGACGGCAGAAGGAGAAGCGAGCGAACAGTTGGAGGTTGAGCGCGATCGGGCTTTATCGGATATGTTGGAGAAGCTGAACGATAAGAGTCGCTTAGAGTTAATTGCCGATCCAGCAAAGTTTCAGGGCAAGTTACGGGATTACCAAAAGCGCGGCGTTTCTTGGTTGAGTTATTTGGAAAGCTTGGGATTAAATGGCTGTCTTGCCGATGATATGGGTTTGGGTAAATCGGCGCAGGTACTTGCTCGATTATTGCAAGAGCGGGAAGTCTTATCTACTACAAAAGAGACAGAAAAAGCGATCGCACCTTCGGTTCTACCCACGCTGCTCATTGCGCCCACATCCGTAGTTGGTAACTGGCAAAAGGAAATGGAAAAATTTGCTCCAGAATTGCGATCGCTGATTCACCACGGCCCTCAACGTTTGCAAGATGCCAAAGCATTTAAAGCCGCCGTCCAAGATTGTGATATGTTGATTACTTCCTTTACCTTGGTGCGAAAAGATGAGAAGCTGTTGAGCAGCGTAGCGTGGCATCGCGTGGTAATTGATGAAGCGCAGAATATTAAAAATCCGAAAGCGGCGCAAACAAAGGCGATCTTAAAGTTGCCTGCTACCCATCGGTTGGCGCTGACTGGAACACCCGTGGAAAATCGATTGCTGGATTTATGGTCAATTTTTAATTTCCTCAATCCGGGCTATCTGGGTAAAGAGGCGCAGTTTCGGAAGTTGTTTGAGATCCCGATTCAAAAAAATGGGAGTCGCACGCAATCGGCAGCGCTCAAAAAATTAGTGGAACCCTTTATTCTCCGGCGCCTGAAAACCGATAAGTCGATTATTCAGGATCTCCCCGACAAAGTTGAGCAAAAGCTCTACTGCAATCTCACCCGCGAGCAAGCTTCGCTTTATGAAGCGATCGTCAAAGAGGTAGAACAAGAAATTGATGCGACGGAAGGGATGAAGCGCAAGGGGATGATTTTGGCGACACTGCTGAAGCTGAAGCAAATTTGTAACCATCCGCGCCAGTTTTTGCAAGATGAAAGTGAGTTTACACCAGAGCGATCGCACAAGCTGGAACGGCTGATCGAGATGATTGAGGAAGTCAAAGCAGAAGGCGAAAGTTTATTGGTATTTACGCAGTTTACAGAACTGGGAAGCGCGTTGGAAAAATACATTAAACAAACGCTACATTACAACACTTACTACATCCACGGGGGAACCAGCCGCGAAAAACGGGAACGGATGATTTCAGAGTTTCAAGATCCAGAGTCTGAACCTTCGGTATTTATTCTGTCACTGAAGGCGGGCGGTGTGGGAATTACACTGACAAAAGCCAATCACGTGTTCCATTTCGATCGCTGGTGGAATCCGGCGGTGGAAGATCAGGCGACCGATCGGGCGTTTCGGATCGGACAGCAAAAAAATGTGTTTGTGCATAAGTTTGTGGCGATTGGCACTTTGGAAGAAAAGATTGACCAAATGATTGAAGACAAAAAGAAATTGGCAGGGTCAATTATTGGTGCGGATGAGTCGTGGTTGACTGAGTTGGATAATGAGGCATTTAAGAAATTAATTAGGCTCAATAAAAATGCGGTTCTAGATTAGGAGAAGCCAAAAAATATGTCACAATTTACTCGGACTTGGTGGGGCAATAAATTTATCGAGGGGCTGGAAAGATTTACAGATTCTGGGCGACTCGGACGGGGACGTTCCTATGCACGGAATGACAAGGTAAAAAGCTTTAAGATTAATGATGGCTTAGTGATGGCAGAAGTAAGAGGCTCGGTTAATCCTTATTTTGGGGTTTATAAGGAGCCTCTGTACAAAACTAAAATTGAGTTTGAGCCGATTAGTCAGGCAAAGTGGAAAGTGGCGATCGCCCAAATGGCATCAAAAGCCAGCTTCATTTCTCGGCTGCTGCTCAACGAAATGCCCGACAACATTGAAAATGCTTTTGCACCCCTCGGATTGCACCTTTTACCCAGCAGCCGTGAGGACTTTAAAACCACTTGCTCTTGCCCAGACTATAGCAATCCCTGCAAACATATTGCCGGAGTTTATTATTTGGTGGCGGCCGAATTGGACAAAGATCCCTTTTTACTGTTTGAATTACGGGGGCTTTCTAAGGAAGTGCTGCACCGCGAATTAGCAAAAACGCCTTTGGGCTTGGCACTGGCGGCGGAGTTGACGGCTGATGCAGCGGCCCCTGTGGCGGTGGATTCCTATTACACGCAGGCGATCGCCAGTGAGGCGCAAACGGTCAGCCTGAAAGAGTTTTGGCATGGTGCGAAGCGATTACCGCAGACGATTGATGTGGGGGTACAGAGTGGGGTAAGTGCGATCGTGGTGAAGAAACAGGGAGATTTTCCACAGTTTTGGCACAAGGATGGTTCGTTTATTGAGGCGATGGAAGAGCTGTATTTGCGGGTGAAGAAGAATAAGTAGTTGGGTGGACAATTTTGCTGCCATACTCGATCGAACTCTTGCAAAAACTTAAACTCGAAGACTTCATAGATTTGGTACAATAATCGTGCTCATCATATCAGCTTTACCAGCAACTAAAATCATACGCTCGTTACTTGATGATCTTAGACTATAATTAAATTAGTGCGACTGTTAAAAAAGTAGACTTTTTAGTTACAGCAAGCTTTGGCAATTTCAAATTAGAATCTAGCATTAACTGATGTTACAAAGAGAAGAACTGTTAAAAGGCATCGAAAACCGCGAATGTGTGGCGCGGGCGATCGACCAAGCGGAACAAGCAATTAAAACTTGGGAAGTTACTCAGACTGATTTTCTGTCGCCTCCAGAATTGGCGGACACTCTGACGGTATTTAAGCGCTTAACAGACGTGGAATTAGTGGCTTGGGGCGGCTACCCGCAAGCTGAAAGACAAAGAATAGCGATCGCGCGATCGGATATCCCGATCGACTCTGCTAGCGTTAACGTTGCTGCGGTAGAAATCGCTGGCAATTTCTTGTTCGATACAGCTTCTCACCGCGACTTTTTGGGGGCGATGTTGGGTACGGGAATTGTCCGCGAGAAAACTGGTGATGTGATTGTTTTGGGAGAACGCGGCGCGCAAGCCATTGTCATGCCGGAGATGGTAGAGTATTTGGAGATGAGTTTGCAGCAAGTGCGATCGGTTCCTGTACAAACGCGGCGCATTGAGTTGAGCGAACTAAAAATTAGAGAACCCAAAAAGAAAGAAATGACAACCGTTGAAGCATCCATGAGATTGGATGCTGTCGCCTCGGCTGGATTCGCAATGTCTCGCAGCAAAATGGCCGATTTAATTGGCAGCGGCGACGTGCGAGTTAACTGGAAAGACGTTACTCAAGCTAGTTATAATGTCAAGTCTGGAGATTTAATTGCTGTTACCGGCAAGGGAAGATTGGAAATTGGGGAAGTTGCTGTTACTAAGAAGGAACGCTATCGAGTCCAGTTAACTCGATATTTGTAATTCTGGGAATTGGTATAACTCATATTTTGCACCACTGCTAATAAGTTTCCAAAGGCCGGCGGGACGCCCAACCCCTACTCCCCACAATACCTAATTTTTTTAGTGGCACAGGCATCTTGCCTGTGCTCAAACAGGTTCTTGAGAATGGTGCAATATCTCAATTTCAACCGACTTTCGCTATTAGCCCGTAACTTGAGTTCCGGGCGGCCTTTCCTGCAAAAAATTAACGCCGAAACACCTTTTCTACCGACTTAACCAAAAGTTCTCGCGGCATTAATCGAGGCAGATTGGCGATGATTTGATTGGGAATTCCCCCTGTTACAACATTAGACTCATTTTTCTCTAAAGCTTTCAAAGCATCTCGCACGACTTCCGCTGCCGGAACGAGTTTTTGTCCACTGCTGGATGCCAAACTTTTCGGAAATTCAGCTACTGCGAAAAAGTCCGATTCTGTCGGCCCTGGACAAAGGCACAAAACGCCAATTCCTAAATCTTTGTTTTCTGCCCAAAGTGCCTCACTGAAACTTAAAACAAAGGCTTTAGTAGCTGCATACATTGACAAGTACGGCATCGGTTGAAAAGCTGCGATGGAGGCAACATTGATAATACTTCCTGATTTTCGCTGCCGCATTCCCTGCAAAAACAAGTGGGATAGTTCAACTAATGCTACAATATTTAGTTGCACCATTGTTAGTTGTTTCGCAAGCGGGCGATCGGCAAAAGCACCGTAATCGCCAAAACCCGCATTGTTCACCAACAAATCAACCGTCCAACCTTTTTTAACAACCGCGTCAAATACAGCATTTGTGGCTCCGGCTGCGGTCAAATCTTGAACGATAATTTCGACTAAAATATTGAATTCCTGTTGCATTTTAGCAGCTAACTGTTGCAATTTGTCTTCGGAACGAGCTACCAAGATTAGATTGTGCTGGCGTTTCGCTAATTCGGCGGCAAAGGCTGCACCAATTCCACCAGAAGCACCAGTGATTAAAGCAGTGGGCATGAAATTAATTCGGATATTTGATGTGGGCTTTATATATTTTAACAATTATTTACACGGGAACCTGTAAAATAATTAAAAGGGAATAGGTGAGTTTTATGGCGCGTCTTACCGATCGAGCTTTTGAAATTTTGCGGGCCGAAGTTGACAAGTGCGCGGCGGCTGATAGTCTAGCCGGTGATGTCTACCGACGGATGGTAATCAAGCGGTTGGAGAAGTTACGCTTGCAAAACGGCACTTTCGCCTCAAGAGAAGAAATCCGCGATACATTCAAAGACGAATTTCCCAACTTCAGCGAACAAGCTCTCAAAGCAGCCGTCAAAGCCAACCGCCCGCCCGGATTGTTCGGTAAAATCATCTTTGCTGGGAGTTTGCTGGGAAGTGCTGCGGGGATAATTTGGCTGATTAACCTACCTTTTCCCATGATTCGCTGGCCCGTCGCCAAAACAATGCCGATATTGTTGCTGCCGAGTTTTATCAGTATGGATCACAATTACCGGCAGGCGATCGCCCTTGTGGAACAATCCGATCAACTGGTGAATAAAGCCACTGCAGTTGCTGATTTTGACTTGGGCGAAATAAAAGCAAAACAAGCGCAAAAACACCTCGACGCCTTGCCGGTGTGGTTCCTCGGCTATTACCCAAAGAGGTACTGCTCTTTTTTCCGCTGCAGTTGGCAGTTTACATTCGATGAATTTGAAGCTGCCCGCAAAAATGTCGGGCGGATGGAGGCTCAGATTTTCCAGCAAAAAAATGCTTTTACTCAGTTAAATCAAGTCGAACAAACTCTCAACGCGGCGAAACAGCAGTATCAGGAAGCCAAAACCGCTGCAGATAGACAAAAAGCGACAGTAAATTGGCAAAGTGCGATCGACCAACTCAATCAAATTCCCGCCGAAACCCTCGCGGGAGAAACGGCTAAGAAAACACTCACAGCAGCAGAAAGAGATTTTAAAGCAATGGGCGGTGTAGCCACCGGATCGGTGCGTGCGGACAACTTAATCGAAGCAGCAAAAGAATTTGCCTTAACTGCCGCCGTCGCATCCCAGAAACCGCCCCATTCTGCAGAAACTTGGCAAAAAATAGCAGATTTGTGGCAAGCTGCCATTGAGAGACTCAGCCAAATTACATTTGATAATCCGGGCTATCTTGACGCTCAAACAAAACTAGCTGAATATCAAAATAATTTAGGCACTACAAAGATTCGACTGACAGCAGAGAGAGAGTCAGTGGAAGCTTTGAACCAGGCTAAGAGCTTGTTTGCTTCCTTGCAAAATAATGTAAATTCTCCCCGTCAAAATCCCGCTTACGCCCTCGGCCAATTGCAAGAAATTATCAATCAATTAGAATCCGTCAAACCCGGCACAACTGTTTATCCCGAATCCCAAAAATGGCTGCAATCTGCTCGCAAGAAACAGCAAGAATGGCAAAAAAATTAGGTGTTGACTGTTGACTGTTGACTGTTGACTGTTAACTAATGACTAATGCCAACAACCAACAACCAACTGCTAAGTGACAAATTACCAAGTCGGGTCAACATACAGATTAATTGTCACTTGCTTTTTCCCGGAAGGGATGCCGGAAATACAAGCACAAATTGTATCTCCCCCATCAATTTCTACTTCGCAAGCGTGACAAGAACCCATGAGACAGCCAGTAGGAATAGAAACCCCTGCACGTTTAGCTACATCTAGCAAAAGCTCTCCAGGTTCAGCTTCAACTGTCACGTTATCTGGTAAAAAACAAACTTTTGTCATTGAATTTGAACCTCAACTCTAATAAACAATAATCAACAGTCAACAGTCAACAGTCAACAGTTAACTAATTAACCTAAAATATGCTTGATATCTAAATGCTTTTCCACTGTATCTGCTAGAGAGTCTAACAGAGTTTCTCGGTGTTCTCGGTAATTAGGAATACCTGTAGGCAATGCGCGGAGTCCCCGCTGCTGCCGCAAGTGATTTAACCAAGCTCGCCGCCAAGCTCCGTTGTCAAAAATGCCGTGCAGGTATGTACCCCAAATTGATTGAGAAGTATTGACAATGCCTAAACTAGCATCGTCAAATAGCGGTTGAGTCAAATCTGACTCTAGGATTTGCGTTTTTCCTTGATGAATTTCGTAACCGGAAACTGGCAAACCCGGTTGAGGATAATTAGATGTTACGATTCGTTGGCGCGCAATTTTGTTCGGTGCCATCGCAGTTTTCAAAGGCAGCAACCCCAATCCTGGAAATTCTCCCCTCTCTCCCTCAACGCCTTCTTTATCCGTGATACTTTCTCCCAGCATCTGAAAGCCGCCACAAACTCCCATGACTGTACCGCCAGCTACTAAATAATTTTGAATAGCTTTTGCCATACCTGTTTGGCGCAGCACCTGCAAATCGGAAATTGTAGTTTTAGAGCCTGGTAAAATCACGGCGTCTGGATGGCCTAAATGGTCTTTTGGGCTGACATATTTGACTGTGACGGTAGTTTCCGACTCCAGGGGGTCAAAGTCGGTAAAATTGGAAATTCGGGGCAGGCGGATGACCGAAATATTTATGTCGGTTTGAGAATTTGGAGAACGTCGATCGAGCAAATCGAGAGAATCTTCTGAGGGAAACACTTCGTCTATCCAAGGAATCACCCCAACTACCGGGATTCCCGTCCTTTCTTCTAGCCAAGTCAGGCCCGGATCTAAGATCGATTTTTGTCCTCGGAACTTATTAATAATGAATCCTTTAATTAAAGCTCGTTCGTCTGGATCGAGCAATTCCAAAGTACCGATAATGTGAGCAAAAGCACCGCCGCGATCGATATCAACTACTAGCAAAGTTCGAGCCTTTAAATATTTAGCTACCCGCATATTTGTTAAATCGCGGTGTTTGAGATTAATCTCAGCAGGGCTGCCGGCTCCCTCACACACAATCATGTCAAATTCTTGGCTGAGAAATTCTAAAGATTCCCGAATAGCTTGCCAGCCGATATCGAAATACTGCTCGTAATATTGAGATGCTCGCACATTAGCGATCGCCCGACCCTTGACAATCAGTTGAGAAGTCATGTCTCCTTGTGGCTTGAGCAAAATCGGATTCATTTCTACCCAAGGTGCGACGCCCGCAGCCCAAGCTTGCACTGCTTGAGCGTAACCAATCTCTCCGCCGGCCGCTGTGACATAGGAATTCAGTGCCATATTCTGACCTTTAAACGGAGTTACCCGCCAGCCTCGCCGAGAAAAGATTCGACACAAAGCTGCCACGAGTAAAGATTTCCCTGCGTGAGATGTTGTCCCCACGACCATAATTGCTTTCATAATATTAAGTAAGAAGTAAGAAGTAAGAAGTAAGAAGTAAGAAGTAAGAAGTAAGAAGAAAAAAGTAAGAAGGCAGAAGGCAGAATCAAAAAAATTCTGGTTTCTACCTTTTGCTTTCTGCCTTAAGATGACGGCTTATCTTCGCCGGATACATTCTCAGACGTGGATTCATCGGCCGCACGAGCAGCTTCTACTAGCTCCGAAGGGGGTGGATTCGGGCGAATCAATTCCGGTTGTTCTCCCTCAGAAGATGGTGTTTTATCTGTGGAAGGGAGGGGATTCGGGCGAATCAATTCCGGTTGTTCTCCCTCAGAAGATGGTGTTTTATCTGTAGATTCGATCGAGATCACTGATACTGAAACCGTTTCCACCTGCACGCTCAACCCAGGTTCTCCCGGTATTTCTATCTCTACAGGCGCTGCCATTTCCACCACAGTCATTTCTATCGATGCAGCAGGGGCTGTTGCTTCTGGTACGCCTGCTGCTTCCGGTTCACCAACTGCAGCCAGCGGTGTCTGGGCTTCGAGAGATAAAGTAGGGGCTGCTGCTTCCGGTTCACCAACTGCAGCCAGCGGTGTCTGAGTTTCCAGAGATACACCAGGGGCTTCTGCTTCTGGTAAGTCTGCTGCTGATTCCGGTTCACCAACTGCAGCCAGAGGTGTCTGGATTTGGGCGGACGATCGATCTTCGATCGGAGTTTCCCCTATTTTGTCAGAACTCGCGGTTTCTGTGGCCATCAACGCGGCCATTGCTTCAACATTGGTGGGAAAAGGCACTCCCAGGCTGGTTTCGACAGCAGTGTTGCTGGTTTCGGCTGCCACTTCCGCAGCCGCCTGGGCTAATTCGGATTCGAGAATTTGGTCGATACCCGGTGCAGGAGTTGCCGTTATTTTAGATTTAGGTGCGATCGATTCTGGAGTCACTGAGGGTTTTGGCGTCTGGGGAGTTGCATCAGACTTGTTTTTAGCCGCACCGAGTCCCAACATACCGCCGAGACTATTTTTGATATTGCCGAACAGACTTGCGAAACCGCCGGATTTTTTAGCTGGTTTAGAAGGAGTTGGGGCCACCGCTGCCGCTGCCGCCTGCGACTCTTTAACGGCTGTCCTCCATTCTGTTTCCTCGTCAAAATCATCGGCTTCTGGCTGCTGTGGAGGTTCTGGCTGAGCCTCTGCTGGCTCCACACTTGGTGCAACGGCTATTTCTGAAATTTCTAGAGGTAGAGGTAGAGGAGTGAAGCTGCTGGCTAATTCTGCTGGTGTTGGTGAAGTCTCAGCAGCAGGAGTTTCGACTGAAAACACTGGTATTTCTGCAATTGCAGGTGGTTTCGAGTCGGGAATTTTCAAGTCTGGGGCGATCGAACTTTCAGCAATACTTTCAGCTATGGGGGCAATCGCCGGCTGTTCCTCTAGCTTTACCTCGCCCTTATCCAGAGTGGGTGGTGGAACCACATCAGTTTTCGGTTTGGGCGATCGAACAAACTTAGGTTTTTTCGCTGCTGCAGGTTCTTTTTTCTTGGCAAACAAGCCAGCAAACGGCACGCCTCCTGCAGCCAAATTCGCCGACTCAGGAATCGGCGTTTGCTCAGCAACCGGTGTCACCTGCCGGCGCAAAGTCAGAGTTTCCCAGGCAAACCAGCCCAACATCGCCACGCCCGCCATTTGACCAAGCAGGAGAGCACCAGTAATTCGTCCCGCACAAGCCCATAAAATTAACGCATAAAAAAGCCCTACCCCGCTCCAGGTAAAATCACTTTTGCGGTGTACTTCTGGAAAAAAGAAGGCCGCCATGTAAATACTGAAGCTGCCTAGACCGACCGCTAACGCCAGAAAGTATGCAAGCATATTGTCGGTACCTCCGCTGTGTCAAATAACTTCTACGCGCTAATTCTACCTTTGAGAGAGACTCAACGGCTTCTTTCTCTAGGACAATTCTTGATTTTTAGGGAAGTTTGGCAATGCGCCGTGTATAGGATTTAACACGTTCAACGGATGTTGACGCCAGAAGTGCGAGTCAAGATTTCCCAATCTTCCCCACACCCCCTATTCCCATCACCCTCCTATCCCCACACCCCCTATTCCCATCACCCCCTGCTCAGTGGTGATAGATGTCACTTAAACTATGCCCGTGCGATCGCACCAAGGGACTGAGGATGTTTATATGTTGTAGGTGTAAGAGGAATTATGCCCTAGGGCGTATGTATGGGAGACAATGCCATGTTAGAAAAACTATTATTAGCTGCCGGCTTAACCTTATCGCTTCAAATATTTCCCGGACTAAGCACTTCCGCGCCGTTACCGAAAAATTTGGTATTGCGATCGAGCGATCGGCCGGCTCAAACCCAGAAACTTCCGATCGTTGCAGTACCTGCAGGCATCCAGCCGAATGTCCAATCCTAATGATACGTGCCAGCTCATACGTGCAAATGCGATCGGACTTAGGCAGAGCCTTTCTAATATTTTTTTCGAGTTCTTCTCTTTATGTGAGTGTTCACAACTCATCAGTTTGTACTCAGGGCTTTAGTCCTCATTAATATCACCTAATAAGGACTAAAGCCTTTACTACAAACCGTAGGCCAATAATTAGTAGTAGATAGAACATTAATCCCCATAAAATACTAAACTAATCTCAACATCAGGCTGTCTTATAGAGGCATTCAAACCTTAAAAAACTTGGGAAACCTTGAGTAAAGGCTCAAAATAGATATATGATGTCAAATTAAGCTTAAAGCTAATAAGCACATTGACTATTAAATCAAGGAAAGTGAAAATGGGACTTAGCGATATTCTCTTGAATGAAAACCACAGAGAAACTTTTGTTGATGACTGTGTAAAGTTGATAGACCAACAAGTTGCAGCAGCGTCAGGATTGGGTGGTATGGCTCTGAAAGCTGCCTACTCTACTGTCAAGGGGATACGGGCTGACTATTGCGCCCAAGTCGTCGATCAACTTCTGCCAGAAATCTCGATCGCACTCGATCCGATGTGGACTGAAGCCGTAAACAATGGCAACCCAGTAGAATATCTAGCCCAAAGAAAAGGTGAAGTAGCAGACGAATTGCTCCAGATAAGTGACAAAAGGGTCGAGAAAAGCACAAGATCGATGGTTAAAGGTGCCTATGCCAAACTCCGCCCCTCAGCTAAGACTTACGTGGAAAACGGAGTACCGGATTTAGCCGAAATTATTAATAAACATAGTGCGGCCTGATAAGTGAGCAACGGCTAAAAAACAGAATACCCAGATACCCGGCTTCTTCAAGAAATCGGGTATCTCAAATCAGATTTATTCGTAAGTTTGTAGTTAGGAGGGAGAGTCCTAATTTTATGCTTATCCATTGCCAACTACCCATTGATTGGCAGCCAATATTTTCAACATCGCCTGTCCGGTAATTCCCAACCCCAATAACATTACAAACATCGCGCTAATCGCCGGCATAAATTTGACTGCTGTGATCTGTTTGGGCAGTTTATCAAAATTTCGTTTGGCATAAACTAAAATTAATCCGATCGCACTCAGCACTAAAGCCAATCCCACACTAAACGCTACAACTAACGTCATTCCCAAAGCAACATTGCCCAAAGCCGATGCACTCAACAGCATCACCAAAGCGGAAGGACAAGGCAACAAACCGCCGGAAATCCCCAAAGCTAATAAGCTTTTCCAAGTAATAGCAGAACCGTCAGCACCGGGAGGCAAATGCGAATGAATCCGGCCGTCTCCGTGATGGTGGTAGTGGTGAGATATATCTGGTTTTACAGGTGTAAATTCTCTCTCCCAACTTCCTCTATTTAAAAGGTTTACTGGTTCCTCACGGTTTATATTAAGGAGTTCCGTTCTTAAAAAACAGTTTTTATTGAAAAATTTAGTCTTAAATTTTTTGATAAATTCAGTTTTCACGACTAACCTAGTCTTGAGTTTTTTTAATAGTAAATTTAGCCCGATGAAGGCTACTAATAAACCAGAGATTAAACTCAGCCAAGGATCTAATTTTTCTGGATCAATTAAGTTAGAAGCAAACAAAGTAATTCCGCCCACCGCAAACACGCCGGCAGTGTGAGTAATTGTAGTGGTTGCTGCTAGAAATAAAGCGTGTAGGGGAGTAGCCCGCGAACCCACTAAATAAGCGCCGACTATGGTTTTTCCGTGTCCGGGCGACATCGCGTGCACGCATCCCCAAGCAAATGCTCCCGCTATTGCTAGTAAAAAACTCCAACCTGAATCCCAGAGAGATTCATTTCCGGCTAACAAAAAGTCGCGGTTTTGCGGCGTAAATACAAAGCTTTTTACAGCACCCGCTTGCACAATCGTGGCTTGGCAGCTAGCTGTCGAAACTTCGGGCAAAAACAGATTGTAATTAATCCGCAATTTCTCTGGTTTGGAGATGGAAATTGAGTCAGGCAAAGCGGGGGTTTTATCTTGAGAAAGTGCGGGCCAGGTGTAGTCTAAAATTAAGGTGCTGTGGGTATTCGGCTGCTGGATTGAAATGGCGGTTTTAGCTGCTATTTCTAGCGGGTTTACTGCTACGGAGCCTTGAATATTGCTACTGTTGGCGATGCGGATTTGTTGGCTAAAAAACTTTTCTAGCTGTGTTTGGTGCTTGCGAACTTCAGCAGGTTGTAGCTGGCTGTCTCGATTGTCGTCGGCGAAGTTTGTTAAACCGGTTGGGAAAGTTAATGTTATTTCGGTTTGCAAATCTTTGACTACTATTTCTGCTACGGATAAGTCTGACCAGTGCGAGTAAACTGGTCTGGCTGAGGTTGTTAGTAACAAGGAAAGTGTCAGGAAGAATAGGAGGAAAAACCTTAGTAATTGGTTCAACTTATAGTGCATAAATACCTTCGTTTTTAGGTAATTTGTTTGTGAATTATTTGTGTTTGTTGGGATTTTTGAGGCGATCAATCTTTTCGTGAGTCTCACAGTCCGCCAGGGGTTGAAACCCCTGTCTCATAGCGAAAGTCGGTTGAAACCGACTAAAAGATTTTTTACTTTTTAGTGAAATCTTTTAGTCCTCTTGATAGGACTTAAGCTTTTAGCCAGAGGTTTCAACCCCTGGCGGATTGACGGAATAGCGAACTTTGCCGAATGGCTGCTATTAGCTAATCTCAAAATTCATAACTTCCCAAACCTAATGCTTGGCGAGATCGATCGTCAAAACTCGGGTCAATTTCCTTGGACTTTTGAAAATAAGCGCGAGATTCAGCATCCTTACCTAAAGTACGGGCGATCGCACCAGCCCGGTAAAACATACCCGCATCCCGAATGCCCGATCGCACTATTTCCGCCATCACTCGATCGGCCTTTTGCCATTCCCCAGCGGCGGAAAGCGCCCAAGCCAAAGTATCCAACGTCACAGCATCCCGCCGAATTTTCACCTCATCCTGCATTAACGCCAGCGCTTCCGCAACATCCTGCGATCGACCTTTTTCCAGCAGCAAACTTGCCAAATCGCGCCGGTGCCCAAAACCGCCAGATCCAGAAACCTGTTCCTGTCGCAGCCCCGCTTCTGCTTTGTCGCGAAGTCGCCGGGATTCGATCGCATCTCCCTGCAAATCCTTCACCCTCGCCATACCGCGATCGACAATGCGATCGAACACAGTCGCAACGGAGCCAGAATAGGCCGAAACCTTGCTGTAATAGCCCTCCGCCTCCCGATAATTGCCCTGCCGCGTCTCCAAATCCGCCAAATAAATCAGCGCCAGCGGGTATCGCGGCACCAACCGCAGCGCCTCCAAAAACAGCGCTTTCGCCTGCACAAACTGCCCGCGACGCGCGTAAAATCGACCCAAGAGCGATCGGGCCCGCGCCGAACCAGCAACCTCTCCCGGTTCCTCCGCCGCCATTGCTTGCCGGTAATCCTGCAAAACCTCAGCATCTCGGCCCTGAGACTCTCTCGCTAAAGCTCTCAAAGTGAGAGAACCCAAGTTAGGAATCCGGTTAACTAAGGCTTCTGCGGCTGCATTTGCCTCGCTCACTTTACCCATCGCTAAGTGAGATGTAACTGAAAGGGCGATCGCATCTTCATTATCAGAACCCGCCTGTTTAGCAAAGCGCAAAGCAGTAGCAAAATCGTGTCTCGCCTCAGCAATCCGAGCTAAAACTAACAGCGCACCTTTGTTGTCAAAAGGCAAATCGGCGATCGACCTTTGAGCAGCCTGTTCCGCCAATAAAAACCAACCTCCCTCCCCTGTTGCGCGAGCCATTTTTAAATAAGATCCCGCCAGCGCCGCCCGGTTCAAACCGCTGCGGGAATCAACAGCCAACCGCTGCTGGTAAAAAGCAATCTCTTGCTGAATTGCTTCCTTTTGATTGGGATTATTTCTCAAAGTTTCCGAAAAATGATAGCGGTAATTAGTATCTAGATTTTCGGGGTTTTTGTTAGAAAAATTTTCTGAAAAAAAACGCAAATTAGGAGGTAAATTCACTACTACAATCCCAACAAAAGGAACTACTATCAGCAGCCCCCACGAGAAAATATCCGATTTTATTTCCTGTTTAGTTTTAGTTTTCATACATCCGCGTTCATCTGCGTTAATCCGCCTTCATCTGCGGTCAAAAAAAGTCTTTTCTATTGTGGTAAGGTGCGTCGCCATCTATAATCTGCAAGTTTCATTAAAAATCTCATAGCGACGCACCCTACATTCATAGAGCTGTCAACTGTCAACTGTCAACTGACTAATTAGGCAAAGCCAAATAAGGAAAATTCCGTTCTAAAGGTTTGTGTCCCTGAGCCGGATTCCCCGGAGTTCCGTTATATGAAACATTATCGCCAACCGGAGAACCCACCAAAGCTCCCAGAGTAATATCAATAACGTCGTCCATCAGCATACGACCTCCGATCAAGCTTCCTTGAGCATTTGTAGCGCTAGCGTAGCCGCTGGTTTTTGTGGTATCAATCCGCATGACATCGGGTAAGAAAGCTCCGGCGATCGCATTTGGATCGACATTATCCCGACCGTCCAAAAGATCGACAGCATTCAAAGTAGCAACAGCTTCCTGCCGCACCGGAGCAGCAGCACCGCTCAAATCCAATCTCGGAGGAATATTATTAAATGCCTCCAGATAAGCGGGAGAAACTATCAAACCCTCATTAATTGCAGGCCTAGCCAAACGCTCGAATTGTTTGAAACCGCCAGCTCCGTCTCTGATAGAAACAGTTGACCAAACATCAAAAGTATTCGCCCCACTTCCTGCTTGCAAAAATGCTTTCGGAATGCGGACAGCAATTGTATTGACGTTGTAACCTTTAGTAAAGTCGATCGCTTGACTCGGTTCTTTAAAAGCAGTGCGCGGCCCCGTTCCCAAAGCTGCGGCGCGAACTCGGAAAAATTGTTCTACATCAAAGAAAAACGGGTCTTCCCGTAAACCCGCAAATACAGTCAAGTTAGAACCGCCCACAGGTACTGTATTCAAAACAGCATTAGAATTCAGCGGAGTTGTTGCAATTAGCCCGCCGTTAACTGTAGCCTTAGTAGTTGTCTCCGAGCCGTTGCGAACAACAGTTACAGCTACCGCTTGCATACCTTGATTGTTAGGCGGACTGAAGGCAAACCGCAAGATAATATCCGAACGTCCAGTAGGTGTAGAATTCACGTCACCTACTTGCGTGATGTGAAATTGGTAGAGGGCTGTAGTGCTGAAATAATATTGATAACGGGCTACAGACCTGGGATTTGAATTCATGGTAAATACTAAATCCCCGTCTGCTGCCCCGGAGTTTTGGTCTTTTTCGCGATATACATACAGGTCAGTTAAATTGACCGCGCGACCTTTGATATCTACTTCGCCGTCGTCGTGGTCAGAAGCGACAATTATCCCTGGAGTTAATAGAGCAATTAGAGCTACTTCAATAGCTAGTATGGTTCGGCGAATTTTTTTTGTGAGCTTCACAGTTAGCACCTTTATTTCAATGAAATTTTTGCACAAATCAATGGTAAATAACCCGCATTCGCAGGTTTTACTTTTGTAGCAACAGGTTGAAATCTGTCAACCTGTCGGGCTTTTGCGCTATTGCTGAGCCTTCTCCTATTGGTGGTATACGAAGGTTTGGCAATTTTGGATCTGTGCGGCCAGACTAATTTATGTAAAAAAGTGGGTAATTAAGGATTTACTCGTTCCCGGACTATTCTTGGAAATGCCCGGATCGGAGACACATCCTCCCTCGCTCTACAAGAAACAGAGGATCGCTTATATGGGTTTCCAGACTCTTCTTGGGAGCGATCGAACAAAGCTTGGGAACGAGTGAATGGCGCGGTTTTGACTCTTCACGCTCAGGGATTTTTTCGTTCTGCATAAAGCGGATTGGTAAGTCTCCAAAAAATCACTAATTAGGTGGTAAAATCCAAGATGACTTGGAATTTTTACAATTCAAAGCACGACAAAATTAGCCTGAAAAGGCATCCTCCAGCTTGTACCCCCGACTTCAAACTTACAATTATGTTCTGTAGTGATATACGCCGAATTGTTAATTTTGGATCTGTGCCGTCAAAACAAAAATTTTGGGTACACTGAAATGACAGGCCAGAAGTCAGGCGATGAATCGCTGCTTTTAGTGCAGATTGCCCGGAAAGACCAAACGGCATTAGCTAAACTTTATGATCGCTACGGTCGCCCAAGTTACGCTCTCGCTTACAAAATCCTGGGTTCGGTAGAAGAAGCTGAAGAAGTGGTAATCGATGTTTTTTCCCAAATTTGGCAAAAAGCAGCAACTTACGATCCTTCTCGCAGTCGAGCAGATACGTGGTTGTTCATGCTGACCCGCAGTCGTTCCCTCGATCGGCTCCGAGCGATTCAGCGAACAGTCCGGGCTGCTGAAGCTTGTCTGGAAGATGCTAAAATACCCATCTCTAGCGTTGCAGAACCGATGGAAGATGCAATGTTTAAAGAACGCAGGGAACAAGTCAAAGCAGCCTTAGAAAAACTGCCAAAGGAACAGCAAGAGGCGATCGAACTCGCCTACTATCAAGGGCTGACTTGCGCGGCGATATCAGCTAAAACTGGTATCCCGACAGGTACAATTAAAACCAGAATTCGGTTGGGTATTTCTAAATTGCGTCAAGCTTTGAGCGAACATTTTTTTTAGATGGTCAAAAAACAAAATTTAAGTTGTTTAACCTCAATCTAAAATTATGGGCTCTCCAATCATCCATCTTGAGTGCGAGGGCAGCAGACCAATTTCCAGTTTAAAATCAACCTAGGCTGAATTACAATTAATGGCGGAAAACAGATGGAAATGATGCCAGACGAGGAATATAAAATCCTTGCAGCCCTTCAAGCTCTCGATATCCTCGACGAGTCAGAACGCGGCGCATTTGCAGAAAAATTGAAAGAGTCCGCAGAACTTACAAGTGAATTAGCTGCTTTGGAATCAACAATTGCCGCGATCGCCTACACAGCCCCCCCATTTCCAGTCGCCCCCGACCTCAAAAACCGCCTGTTACAGCGCATAGCCGAACTGCCGCCAACCCAGGCAGAATCAGTAAATATCAACCCAATTGTTACCTCCCCAACAGAGAACAATGCTCCATCTTTAATCGTGCGATCGAATGATGTCAAATGGAAATCTTATGGAGTTGCGGGAGTCTCATTGGGCAAGCTTTATATTGACAAAACAAATCGCCAAATTACCTGCTTGCTGCGACTTGAACCGGGAGTAACATTTCCCCTGCACCGACACGCTGCCTCGGAGGAAGTGTTTGTATTAGAAGGAGACTTAATTGTAGAAGGGGAAATTTGCCATCAAGGCGACTACATTCGATCGGTTCCCGGTTCCATACATTCCTCCCTCACACAAGGGGGATGTTTGCTGTTAATGAAAACTTCCATAGACAACGAAATGCTCGTCTGATATTATGTTTGTTGAACTACCGACAGCTTGGAGGGCGGGCTTATGTAGATTTTTAGTTAGAATTACAGATTGTTGGTGAAACCAGACCCTACAATTATTTTGGTTAATTTACCAGACACGCTCTCACTCAAAAACACCCGCCTTGCTCCGCATTCTGCGGTTAAAAATGCCAATATATTACATAATTTTCATGCTAAATTACTCGCGCTTAACTGCTGTTATGTCCGCCGTTATTATACAATTTGTACCCAGCAACCAAAGCGCGATCGCCCAAGAACGCGAAGGATGTTTTCTTGTTAATTCAGTGGGAGAAGTAATTAACTTAAATTTGTTGTGCTCGCCTCAAGAATCCGACATTAAGCTGACAGGAAACGATGGGAAATTTCTCGAAGACTACAAACGCTTAGCAAAAAGTTACTCTCCCGAAGCAACGGATAATTTACTGCAAGCCATCCAAAGGGCCCCTGGTCAAAAAATTGCGGCCGCTAAAAGAATGTGTGCGGAAGCAAAATCGGGAGTTTCTCTGCCGGAAGTTAAATTAAGAGCGATCGGGCAAGCTGTCAGTATCGAAAACCCAACGGCCAAAGAAAGTTTTCTCGCCGATGCCGATATTATTACCACCCTTGCCGCCAATCATTATTGCCCGGAATTAGCCAGTAAGTAATATCATGAAATCTGTAGGGACACGGTAAGGGAAAATCTCAGTTTGGATTTTACAGGAGTGCAAGGGGGACGATCGCACTTCTAAAAAACCCTTTTTACAAAACTGAGATTCTCCCACGGTAATACGGCGTCTTCACTTGCAGCTACAATATGAATTGTCCTCTTGTCGCGCAACGATCGATGAAATTACCGGACATGAGATGAAACATTTAAAATCTAGTTCCGCCGACTTGCGGGATTTATTCAAAGACAGCATTACAGTTAAATACCTGGCGGAACCGCTGAAAGCTGTCCCCGCTTGCGAAGACGCAGCCACATTGCGATCGTGGATGGAGGCCCGCGATTTTGACGTACTGGGTATTGAAGAAAATGGCACGGTTTGCGGCTATGTAGAACGATCGCACTTAAAGACAGGCAAGTGCAGCGACTACCAGCAAATTTTTCACCCCTCCCAATTAATTGCCGCTGCCACTCCTTTAATGGAATTGCTGCCGCTGCTGCGAGAAAAACCGAGATTATTTGTATTAGAAAGCAACAGGATCAACGGGATTGTTACCTGCGGCGATTTGCAAAAAGCACCGGTGCGGATGCTGCTGTTTGGATTGGTGACGCTTCTGGAAATGAATTTATTGCGGATCTTGCGGATTTACTTTCCCCAAGATTCTTGGCAAAAATTGCTTAAGGGCGATCGCATCTTAGCCGCAAAATACCTTTGGGAATTGGGGCGATCGCGAAATGAAGCAATTGACTTAATCGATTACCTGCAATTCTGCGACAAGCGAGATTTAATCCTGAGTTCGGCTGAAATAGTCGATCGGCTGGGGCTCAAATCCAAACGCTACGGGGAGCGTTTTTTAAAATCAGCAGAAGCATTGAGAAACAAATTAGCTCACGCTCAAGATTTAATTAACGGTTCTTCTTGGCCGGAAGTAATTTTTTTAGCTCAGGAAATAGAAGCGCTTTTGCAGCGTTGCGAAGAAATTGAAATGGCGACACCTAATGAAGCTGAGAGCATTTAAAAAATCAGAAAGGTTCGAGACTAAAAAATGAAAAATCAATAACTTGCACAATTAAACCCCAGAAGCTTTGATCCAAGGTAAACTATTGCTCTATTAGTCACCTTCTTTATTTTTCATTCCTTAGCAATTAGGAAGCTAATTTAACGGTAAATTCCGAAAAATTCAGTAAAAACGAGCTGCAACTTTTCCAGAACTCCGACTTCAAGAGAGTGCCGACTTCTTTAAGCAGTCGGCACTATATATTAATCTCTCTTACGAGCAACAATGTGAAAAATATGCCGGTGTTTTTCCTCGCCTAGCGCCGTTACTCCAGGATGCTCTTCTTCATCAAACCACTCAATCTGCAAGGACTTTAGCAGCACTTGAATTTGTTCGCGAGTATGATGAGTGCGATCGGGATAAACAGCCCATGAGTCGCGATCGCCAAACAATTGACCGCAGAAATATCCTCCTGGATTTAGCGATGTCACGATCGTTTCCCAAAGATGGGGGAAATCGGCGGGCTGACAAAAAGGAAGGCAAAAACTGGCATTGATTAGATCGATCGATTGAGGCAAAGTTAAGGTTTCAAAACGCATCAATTGAGTTTGGAGCAGATCGCGTTGAATCGGACGATCCAGCAAGCGATCGAAGGCATTTTGTTCCCTGTCAATCGCTAAAACCCGCCAGCCTCGACGCAGGAGTTCCACCGTATCTCGTCCATCGCCACAGCCTAAATCTACAGCGAATCGAGGACGATCTAGCAACGGTTCCGTGTCAAAAATTGACAAAGCTTTCAGCAAAGTTTCATGCGGCGGGCGACCTTCCACCGCTTGATAGTAAGTCACCCAATTCTGTTTCATCTTCTTCTTCCTCCTCTACAAATTTCCCCTCTTCTTCTGGCTCTTAATTTTTAATTTTTAGTTTCCTGTTAGTATACTGAGGAACCCAGCCTTGAGCACTGGTGTAATACTGCAAGGCTTTCAAGTACAGCGACGGAGTGAGATAAAACCAATGTTCGGTATTGGCAGGCACTTTAATGTATTCTTCAGCTTGCAGCATTAATTGTACCTGAGAGCCGTTAGAATACACAAACCCAAAAACGCATTCCCCAGCTAAAATGTGAAGAAATTCTGCATCTGTGTGGGTGTGAGTGCGATCGCTTTGAGTCATCAGCGCGTAAATCTGCTGCGAACCTGGATGCAGCACTTTCAAGTCGCACCACTTATATCCGCTGGCGCGCTTAAACTCTTCAAACTCGCTATTAAATGCTCCGAGAATCTGCTGTTTTTCTGTAACATTGAGAATGTCTTGAACTAGCAGTTCCTGAAACGCCGGATTTTTGTTTGTGGGCAGGGAATCGATCTCAATATTTAAAACGGCCAGTTGACTCGCGATCCCCCGGATATCCGTATATGTTCTACCGTCTTCTAGTTGCAGAACAGCCATATTACCACCTAATGTTTTGAGCTTTGAGGGAAATTTAGTTTCCATTTTTAAGCTGCTGTTTTAAGCTTTCGTCAAAAACTAAACTCCTGCTTTTTTTCAATAATAGCCGATCGCTAAAATCCTATATCTACCTTCATAATCATCAAAGAATTACCACAGATGAGATGATTTGTTGAGTTATTTAAGTTTTATTTCTAATTCTCAGAGTGGGGCTGGGAATGCAGATCCATAGGCTGTGGCTATTTTTTAGGGTTCGATGTTTAAACGGGCGATCGGTAAAACACCGCTTACAGCATGAAAAGACAGAAACACAGCCTCAATCTATAAAAATCTCGTCAGATTAGCTTACAATACAAGACTAAAGCTCAAAATTACGGCGCAGCCTCATTGCTGCTACTTTTATGTCTCTACCTATAGTTGCTATTATTGGACGCCCCAATGTAGGCAAATCGACGATCGTCAACCGTTTAGCCAACTCCCAAGACGCCATCGTCCACGACGAACCAGGAATCACGCGCGATCGCACTTACAGACCAGCATACTGGGGCGATCGGGAATATCAAGTCGTAGACACCGGCGGGCTAGTATTTGACGACGAGACAGAATTTCTGCCTTTAATTCGCGAACAAGCCATGGCGGCCCTCGCAGAAGCCAGCGCAGCCATTTTCGTAGTAGACGGAAAAACTGGACTCACTGGCGGCGACGAAGCGATCGCATCTTGGCTGAGACTGCAAAAAGTCCCAGTCATTCTCGCCGTCAACAAATGCGAATCGGAAAATACAGGACTCACCCAAGCAGCCGACTTTTGGCAATTGGGACTCGGAGAACCTTTCCCAGTTTCCGGCATTCATGGCAACGGCACCGGCGAATTGCTAGACAAATTAATAACTTACCTTCCCACGGAAGTATTACCAGAAGTTGAGGAAATTAAAGTAGCAATTATCGGTCGTCCCAACGTCGGAAAATCGAGTTTGTTAAACGCATTTCTCGGAGAAAATCGCGCCATAGTCAGCCCGATTTCCGGCACAACCCGCGACGCGATCGACACCTTAGTAGAACGGAACGGTAAAACCTACCGCCTGATTGACACAGCGGGAATTCGCAAAAAGAAAAACGTCGAATACGGCGCAGAATTTTTCGGGATCAACCGCGCTTTCAAAGCCATCCGCCGCGCCAACGTCATACTGTTAGTAATTGACGCAATAGACGGCGTTACAGATCAAGACCAAAAATTAGCCGATCGCATCAGCCAAGAAGGTCGCGCCTGCATCATAGTCGTCAACAAATGGGATGCCGTAGAAAAAGACTCCGACACCATCTACGAGTACGAAAGAGAAGTCAGAACCCGACTTTATTTCCTCGACTGGGCAGAAATGATTTTTGTTAGCGCCATGAGTGGACAGCGAGTTGAAAAAATTATTGAATTAGTAGACAAAGCCTCCGACGAGCACAAACGTCGCGTCCCTACCGCCGTCATTAACGAAGTCATAGAAGAAGCCACAACCTGGCACTCAGCCCCAGTTACCCGCCAAGGAAAACAAGGCAAAATCTATTACGGTACTCAAGTGCGATCGCAGCCACCGACAATCGCCCTATTCGTCAACGATCCCAAACGCTTTACCGAAAATTACCGCCGCTACATGGAAAGCCAATTCCGCAAACACCTCGGCTTTACCGGTACACCAATGCGGCTACTTTGGAGAGGCAAAAAAGTTCGTGCCACCGAAATGAGCACAACAAACAGAGCACTTCGCGTCAAGTAATTTTCGATTTTCGATTTTAGATTTTAGATTGAAGAAAAAAGGCGGTTAGATGATATAATTGCTTGCCAATTACAGCAAATTTTTTCATCTAAAATCTAAATATCGGATGAACGAACAAGACTTTAAAGAAAGAACCAAGCAGCTAGCATTAAGAGTTATGAAGCTAGTAAGTTCACTGCCAAAAAATACCGTTTCCTAGGTAATTGGCAAGCAGTTAATTCGTTCAGGAACCTCTGTAGGGGCTAACTATCGAGCAGCTTGTCGTGCTAGGTCAACAGCAGACTTAATTGCCAAACTCAGAATAGTGGAAGAAGAAGCAGATGAATGTCTTTACTGGATGGAGCTGATAGTTGAAGCTAAATTAGTAGATGCCACTAATTTGAGGAGTATTATGTCAGAAACGAATGAAATTTTAGCGATGACAGTTGCCTCCATCAAAACTTTAATTTCTAAAAACCCAACAGCCAATCGCAAATAAAAAAATTTCAAATCCCACAAACAAAAATTGCCAACAACCAATTAAACAAACAATCAATCAAGCAATCAATCAAGCAATCAAAAAATCCCTAATCAAACAATCAAATAATTCCCAATCAAACAATCAAACAATCCCCAATCAAAAAATCTAAAATCTAAAATCTAAAATCTAAAATCTAAAATCCCAAGATGGACTTACTTCGATCGCTCCCCATTGGACTCTACCTAGAACAACCCGTAACCTGGCTTCACAGGCTAGACTCCCGCGTTAAACTAGCGTGGTTGATGACATTTCTGATTGCACCAATACTCGCCAATCCCATCTGGCGGTTGATGCTAGTAGGAATGTTAATCATACTGACACTAACAGCAGCAATTCCCTTGCGCGTTTGGAAACAGCAAATGGGACTGCTGCTGTTATTCTGTTTATTAGTATTTGGCCTCAGCGCGATCGCCCCCGACGGACTCCCCGCAGAACACCAGCCCCGCATCCCCGCCGACGAATTAACCTTTTCCCAACAGCCGGCAACTCTTCGGGCCCCTCAAAAGCCCAAACCCTGGTACCAATCTTTTAACTTAGGCTCAAACTCCCCAATCCTCAATCCCAAAGCCCAAAGCCCAAATCAACTCCCCCAACCCACAAACTACCGTTATGTTGTATTCAAACAAGGCCCGATTAAAATCACTCGCAAATCCCTAGATTTAGCTATCAACGTCAGCACCCTATTTTTCACAGTAATTTACAGCACCAACCTCTACCTCCTCACCACAGCCAGCGAAGAAATTACCGCCGCCCTTGAAAACTTAATGCAGCCCTTGCGCCGCTTGAACTGGCCTATTACCGAAATAGCCTTAACATTAACTTTATCTTTGCGATTCATTCCCCTAGTATTGGAAGAAATACAAAATTTAGTGCGATCGGTCAGAACCAGAGCGATAAACTGGAAAAAACTCGGATTTCGCAGCGCAGCTCAAGTGTGGTTGATGATAGCAGAGCGGCTGTTAGAAAACTTGCTCCTGCGAGCTGAACAAATTGCCAGCGCCATGAAAGTTCGCGGCTTCACCAGTCCCGATCGACACCGGGTAGAATGGCACCAGTTGCAATTGAAAATCCGAGACTGGATCGCCCTCGGCTGCTTGCTCGTCCTCTGGAGCGCCCGCTTCGTTTGGGGCTGGGACAGTTGAGATTTTAGATTTTAGATTTTAGATTTTAGATTGAATAATATTGAAGAATTGGGAATGACTGATTCGAGCGGGGTTTGGAACACCGACTTACATTTGAGTAAGTTTTGTCTGGTGCGCGACAGTCCTGCTAAAGTAATGGAGACAAATATTTAGAGAACCAAGACCTTGAACATCTATCTTGGGACAGATATTGTATATGTTCCGCGCATACAAGCCGCATTAGATCGGTTTGGCGATCGCTTCCTCGAAAAAGTTTACACACCCGCCGAACAAAGGGATTGCGGGCAACTAAATTCTCAACACAGCAGCATTAAAGGTAAAATGAATCGAGTTTCCTGCAACCAACTAGCGGGCCGCTGGGCAGCAAAAGAAGCCGTTGTCAAAGCTCTAGGCACGGGATGGCGGGGAATACGGTATGCAGATGTGGAAATTCGGCGCTCCGAAAACGGTGCTCCCAATGTGCAACTGCACGGAACCGCAGCAGCACAAGCCTCTGTTTGGGGAAATTGCCAGTGGCAATTAAGCCTCAGCCACGACGGAGACTACTGCACGGCTACGGCTATCGCCCTTTGTAGCCCGCCGTCAAACAACACCGTCGGGCGATCGAGCGAAACTAAAATCTAAAATCTAAATCTTTAATCTAAAATTGATCGATTGTGAGCGTGAATGACTACCGAAACTTACCTGAATCATCCAAACTTTGGCCTCCTCTTCAGGGTATCCCAGGTTGAAGACAGCCAAGAATTATTTACCACCCTATACGCCCAGCGCCTGTTTTTTTTGGTGACAAACGGCCCTGGCGGGCTGAGATTTGAACCAATTAGCCGCTCCGACGCTCGCCTCATGGTCGAAATTCGCCTGCGAACCCTGCGTCGCAGCGGTCAATATCACGAGTACGACCAATTGCAGACCATTCACCAGCGCACATTTCAATAACGAAAATCAGTAATTTGGTAATTGGTAACTGTCTTAATTTTCCTTCCCTCCCGTCAAGAGCGTTGAGTACCCATGACCATAGCCTCTCGAATTAAAAGCATTCGCCAACACTTGCCGGACTCAGTGCGGTTAATTGCCGTTACCAAACAGGTACCGACTGATGCTATCCGCGAAGCATACGACGCCGGTATCCGGGATTTTGGCGAGAGTAAGGTTCAAGAGGCTGCCGAAAAACAAAGCCAACTGCAAGATTTACCGGATATCAACTGGCACTTGATCGGCCACTTGCAAGCTAACAAAGTCGCCAAAGCCCTAGAGCCTTTCCAGTGGATTCACTCTCTCGACAATTTAAAACTCGCTCAGCGACTTTCGCGCTTGGCGGGGGAAATGTCCTCCTCTCCACAAGTGTGCCTGCAAGTCAAAATGTTGCCCGACCCGGACAAATACGGCTGGAGCGTTCCAGAACTGCTGGCCGACCTTCCAGAACTCAACAAATGTCAGCATATCAAAATTCAAGGTTTGATGACAATTCCTCCGCTGGGATTAGATGACTCGCAAATCCTCGAATTATTTAACAGCACTCGCGAACTTGCACAGAAAATCCAGCACCAAAATTTGCCCTGCATTCAAATGCAGCAGCTCTCGATGGGGATGTCGGGAGATTATCATTTGGCAATTCAAGCAGGTGCTACTATGGTACGGCTAGGACAAACCTTATTTGGCTCTAGGAGGGGATAAATAATTGAAATCTTCTGATAAAGACAATTTGGGTTAAATATAGAATAGTGAGCTACCCGCGACTAACGCGCAACGCGAGTATAGTCGGGGCAGCCAAGTCGTGAAGGAGCGTGAATCATGAATATTTTTTCTAAACTGCGAGATTTTGTAGGCATCAACAATGAGCCTGAGTACGATGACGTTTACGACGAAACGGAAGGGGAGCGCTATCAGAACTTCTACCAAGCGCCTGAACCGAACCCCGCTGCAGTCGCAGCCGCAGAAGAAGAACGTCGTCAAAATCGTAGAATGCGAGAGCGGTCAGTAGTAGGATCGACAGGTATGGATGTCGTTGCACCAACCGGCGGAGTAGGGTCAGTAATGAATAACGTGATTGGAATGCCTGGAGCTATGAACGGGATTTCGGAAGTAGTAGTAATGGAGCCGCGCACTTTTGAAGAGATGCCGGCAGCAATTCGAGCCCTTAAGGAACGCAAGTCTGTGGTTTTGAACCTGACGGTGATGGACCCAGACCAAGCGCAAAGAGCTGTGGACTTTGTGGCGGGCGGTACTTATGCCCTTGACGGTCATCAAGAGCGAATTGGCGAAAGTATTTTCTTGTTTACGCCTAGCTGCGTGCAGGTGAGAACTCAGTCTGGTGTGGTTCACGAAGTGCCTCCAGCCCAAGGACGGCCTCGTGCTGCTGCTCCTGCACCGACAGTCTGGCCGGCAGAACAAGCTCCAGTAGCTCAGTAGTTATTTGTCAGCAGTCATCATTAGTAATCAGTCTGTTGACTGTTGACTGATGACTGTTGACTGATGACTGATGACTGATGACTGAGGATTGATGACTAATGACTAATGACTAATGACTGATGACTAACATAAAATTTGGTACGATCGGCGGCGGGGTAATGGGAGAAGCTCTCTTATCCCGCTTAATAGCAGAAAAAGTTTATTTGCCTTCAGAAATATTGGTGAGCGAGCCTGGGGTAAAGCGCCGCGATTTTTTGACTGAGAAATACGGGATTGGAACAACAGCCAGCAATCTAGAAGTTGCTGCCGCTACAGAAGTGCTGTTTTTGGCAATTAAACCCCAAGTTTTTGATACGGTAGCTTTGGAGTTGGCGGTGGCGGCCGATCGCCAACAGGGAAATAATGGAGAAACGGCTAATTCCCAGCCACAAGCGCTGGTAGTGTCGATTTTGGCAGGAGTGCCACTGAGCAAGCTCGAACCAGCTTTTCCGGGGCGGGGAGTGCTGCGGGTGATGCCGAATACTCCGGCAACGGTAGGGGCGGGAATGAGCGCGATCGCTCCGGGAAAACTTGTTCAACCGGCTGATTTAGAATTAGTAAAGCGCATCTTTCAGGCCGTGGGAGAAGTGGTAGAAGTGCCTGAGAGTATGCTGGATGCGGTGACAGGGCTTTCGGGTTCCGGGCCTGGTTATGTAGCAATTTTGATAGAGGCCTTGACAGATGGCGGAGTTTGTGCAGGTTTGCCACGGGCGATCGCCTCTCAATTAGCTTTACAAACAGTATTCGGTACAGCGAAGCTAATGCAAGAAACGGGAATGCACCCGGCACAATTGAAAGATCAAGTTACGAGTCCCGGCGGTACAACTATTGCGGGAATTGCTAAATTAGAGAGTAGCGGCTTTCGTTCTGCGCTAATCGAAGCCGTGAAAGCAGCTTGTTTGCGTTCTCAAGAATTAGGTAAATAAGTCAGGAATAACGCACAGAAACCGTCAAAAACGAGTTCAATCGCACTTTAAACCTGCCGATTTTGCCGTCCGATATTTGACGGGAACAAAAGCTACACCGAACTGTTCTTTTCGACACTTGACAATATGCACTAAATCCGGTTGAAAATTTTGGCGATCGCCGTTCGCATCAAACTCAATAGTTCCTGTTGCTCCTGTGGCGCTAAAATTCGGACTCGCAATAGTTTTCTGCATCCCTTCGCGGCTCGGTTGCTGTTGCATTTCTATTGCTGTAATTAGCGTCCAAGTTGCATCGTAGGTTAAAGCTGTGCGGTGGTTGACGTTTCCTCCCCAAAGCTTTCGAGCGTTTTCGGCAAATGTGCGGTTGGGAGCAGCTAAGGGATGCCAAGAGGATGATGTCACCAGTTTCTCAAAAGACGGTAACTGGGAGGCAGTTTCTAAGGTTTTCTGGCTGTAGATGCCCCCGGTTCCCACTACCCAATTGCGAGCGCCATTGGCTTTAATAAGTGCCATCGCATTTTTGACTGCATCCGGGACATGACTCGTACTTAAGACGATCGCTGTTTTCTCGCTTCGTTCGACTTCTTGTAATGCTAGTTCAACGTTGAAATTTTTCTTACACACATTGTATTCAGTGATACTTAAAATATTTCCTCCTGCTTGTCTAAACTGTTTTCTGAATTCTTCCCACAATGAAGAAGTAGCTTGAATCTCCGGACAGTAGAAACCCACCGCTTTTTTCTGACCTGCGTTTTCAATCAGATAGTTCTTGAAGTTTTCAGCAGTAATTTGATGTCTAGGGACAGTGCGAAAGAAAAACTTCCGAGGTTTTTCTGTTAATTGTTCCGTTGTAGTCCCAGGCGAAATTAAGACTAAATGATTTTTGTCATAAGTATCGACTGCATGCACAGTCATCTCGCTAGTATAGTGACCGACGACGCCCAATATCTCGGTTTGCTTCACGAGTGAAGAGGCCCTAGCTTTTGCTTCTGTTTTGAGGTTGGCATCGTCAGCGATAATGACTCTAATACCCTTGCCATTAATGGCTTTCCCTGCTAAAAAACCTTGACCGGGAAAGTAGTTATTGCGATCGGAATTAAACAGTCCTAGGTTGACTTCTGTTTGGGCCTGGGCAATGCCGCGCAACATTTCTCTAGCCAAATCAGAATTGACAGTACCTCCTTCGGTGTTGCTGATGGGAACGGCAACTGCCAGGGTGTAGTAATCAGCTTTTTGGGCCTTCAAAAGGGCATTATTCATGTAAATTAAAGTTTCTGGATCTTTGCGTTCTTCTTCGTCCCACGATTGTTTTAATAAATTAAAAGCTGATTGATGGTTTCCATTGAAAAAATCATTTACTCCCCATTGTTTTAATCTAGAAGCAGATGTTTTGATGAGAATTTCATCGCCACAACTCACAGCATCTCCCTGGATTAAAGGACAAGTTTGAGGCGTGAAAATTTTGTGTATTAAAAATGCTGCTAGCCCGAGGCATCCTGCGATCGCGATCGGCAAGCAGACTCTCAATGTATCTTGCCATTGTCGTTGAGGCTTCGGCAGCAGAGGTTGTTGTGAAGGGGGCGCAGGTGAGTGCAACGCTGTTAGCGAGATCAAATCCTGCAACACTTCAGCAACAGATTGATAGCGATCGTTAAAGTGGTAACGCACCATCTTATTTAAAACTTTTTTCAGCTTGTCGCTAATTTGTACCATCGGGCGATCGTCAGTTGAGTAGTGCCAGACGAGTTCCCCAGTTTTTTTATCATGAAAAAAGTCTTCAATATCTAACCCTGCGATCGCTTGAATGCCGATGATTCCCACAGCATAGATATCGCTGTTAAATCTTGGTTGATTTTTCCACTGTTCGGCTGGCATATAACCGTCTGTACCGATGACACGAGTTTGAGTTATTTGGCCGCCCTCGATCGCCAAAGTGCCGATCGCTTTTACCGCACCAAAATCAATCACGGCAATTTTGCCGGTTCTTGTGCACCGGATTAAGTTTGATGGTTTTAAATCGCGGTGAATAATCCCTTGATCGTGGACTAAAGCTAAAACGGACAAAATGTCCTGCAATAAATCAATAACTTCTGACTCTTGAAACTGCCTGCCTGAACCGATCTCTTTGTTCAGCGGATTTCCTTCGATGTATTCTTGAATTAAGTAAAATTTTCCCTGTTCAAGAAAGCGATCGATTAACTTGGGAATCTGCGAACACTTATCGAGATACTTCAGGGTTTTAGCTTCTTTTTCAAATTGGTGCTGTGCTTCCTCCAACAGCCGTTCATCGTTAGATTCAGGAGGCGGAATTTCCTTGACGACGCACAAGGGATTTTCGGGGCTGCCCAAAGGGTCGTTAGCCGTATAGGTTTTAGCAAACCCTCCCTCACCTAATTTAGCGATAATTCGGTAGCGATCGCGCAGAATATCCCCTGGATTTAGACACCTAAATTGTTCCATCCCCTTAACTCGCTGCACTCGTTGGTGTCGAGCGTACCACAAATATGACTTTTATGAACTCAAAGTTATGAATATATGAACTCAAAGTTATGAATATATGAATTGACTTTAAAATTGGCGGATGTAATAATCTTGAAATCTCAAACTTTAGGAAAAAAATTTTTTATGGCTGTACAAAGAGACCCATCAGGATCGCCCCGATTAATTGGCGACAACACATCCGAATACACTGATTTACGGGTCGGAAGTTTAGGTAATTCCTCTGGGGGAGTTTTGATGCTCGGAGGTGACGATACAATCGATGGCTCAACAAACAACGATTTGATATTGGGCAATGAGGGCGAAGATATTATCAGAGGGAAGGTTGGTAACGATTCTTTATTCGGGGGAAAAGGGAAAGACGCATTGTATGGAGATGAGGGAAATGACTGCCTAAGCGGCGGTCAAGATGGAGATGTGCTTTCTGCTGAGGCAGGAAATGATGTTTTATTCGGAGGTAGAGGCAATGATTTTTTAAGCAGCGGTAACGGAAATGACACTCTCGTGGGAGGTTTGGGTCGCGACGTTTTAGCACCTTTATATGGTAATGGTTCAATCAAAATCGAGGGCAGCAACTTGTACGTCCTTCAAGCAGAACCCGGAGTTACAGATGTCAACAATGCCGATGCCATTATAGGTTTCACATTGGGTGTAGATCGGATTGGATTAGCAGACGGTTTGACGGTTAACGATGTAGTTTTGGAAAGCTTGATAAATGTGTCCATTACCATACAAGCGGAATTTCCGCAAGCTATCAGCTCTCTTTTTCCGCCAGATATATTAGCACCGAAATCGGTCGTGACTTCAGGAACTCTCATCAAAGTCAGGAGTTCAGGAGATGTAGTAGGTTTTGTTGAATATGTAAACCCCGCTCAAGTCCAAAATAGTATTATCTCGGTTCAAGGATTCTAAGCTTTAGGATGCGCTGCAATACCTCCTACAAAAGCTTAAATCGAAGATTGGACAGAGAAATGGTAGTCTGCAACCAAGCAGTACAACAATACTACATATCAATCGCTAGCTGCTGTTTCCAATTTCTCCCCAATTCTCGGTTCTGTACCATTTAACAGCCGCTGAATATTGCTCCGATGCCGCACAATTACAAACACACCACCCGCAATTCCAAACAATACATAAGCCAGAGGCTGATGTAAAGCAAACATCAATCCAGAAACGCTAATTGCCCCGATAATCGAACTTAAAGAAACAATTCGCGATACCGCAAATACTATCCCGAAAATTCCGAAAGTTCCCAAACCAACAGGCCAGTACAAACCTAGCAAAACTCCCAAACTCGTAGCCACTGATTTACCGCCGGTAAACCCCAGCCAAATAGATTTGCTGTGGCCCAAAACAGCCGAGAAACCCGCCAAAGTTGCTATCCAAGGGAGGACAGTTGCAGTATTTTCTAAACCTGCGGCGGTTGCTAGCTGGCTGGTAAAAGTGAGAGAGTAAATATAGCGGATTAGGACGATCGCACTTACCCCCTTCAACACGTCAACCAACAACACCCCCAACCCCGGCCCTTTGCCCAAAGTCCTCAGTACGTTAGTCGCACCAGTCGAACCCGAACCAACCTCTCGAATATCAATTCCTAGCATCCATTTCCCCAAGGCGTACCCAGTCGGAATCGAACCCAGCAGATAAGCTGCTATTAGCAATGCGCCATTTAAAATTATCCAGCTAGCCATTTTTTAATTTGAGATTTCGTGTACTTTTAAAAGTTTCAACCTTTCCCCTAGCATAATTAGCAATTAGCAATTACTAATTAGCAATTACCAATTACCAATTACCCATTACCCAATCAAAAATCCTTAGCCGCCATCAAAGTTTGCGGATCAGCAGCAAAGGCCAGCCATAAAGGAAATTGCAGGATTGACAAACTAATTAAGTCCTCAGTTTCATCAATGACAATTAGCGGCAATTTGCCATCTTTCACCAGTCGATCGGCTTTTTGAGCCAAAGCCTCCGCAGACTCAAACATAATAATCCCCCTTTCCGGGCCGAAATCGCTGCGAGTAATGCCCAAACAGTCCTGCAAACCCCGGCGCCACTCTCCCAAACGTTCGGGACTGTTGGCGAGCACCAAAGTCCGCACCCGCCCGCCGTAGACGCTTCTGAGTACAGAAATAATTGTCGAAGTAATCAAGATATTTTGCAAGCGCGAACCCATAGTCCGCAAAGCACCCCTTCCTCCTTGGGTGAAAAACCAGTTAGAAACTCGTTCCGCGTGGATGGGTTCAAAAGTGCGGCGAAGTTGCCAAGGCGGGCCGTAGTAGTCGGGGACAGTGCGGTATTGATCGAGGGTGCGGCGAATTTGTTTGGCTTGTTCTTGAAATCCCTGTTCGGCAAATTTGGGATTTACCGGTGCTGAGGATTGAGACTCCTCAGCAGCAGTTCGCTGTGGTGTCTCTTGCACTGGCGGTGTCAAATCTAAGAGTTCGGCGGTAGCGGCCAAATCCTGCAAACTGCCTACTAAATAGTCTTTGAAACCCTGGACTCGAATTGCTAAATCTTGGGAAACGCCGGCAAAAGTGGTTCGCATTTCCTTTTGAATTCGATCGCGCCGGCGTTCGAGTTTTTCTACTTCGATTTGTAGCGCTTGTTTGCGCTGATCTAATTGAATCAAGCCGTCTTGTACCAAACGCCCGATCGATGCTTGAGCCTGGCCCAACGCTTCTATAGCATTGGCTTTGTCGGCTTCCAATGCGGCAATTTTTTCAGTCAAAGCTTGTTCTTGCTGCTGCAATTCTTTGACTCTCTCTGCCAAATGTTCGGTAACATTTTCTGGGATGTGCGTTACCGTTTCTGCGGTTGCTGTTGGCTGGGAGTCTGTGGGAGGATCGATTTGAGCGATCGGACTTTCTGATTCGCCATCGTGGGTGTTGGGCGGAATTTGGGCGATTGCGCCTGCTTCGTCCACGAATTGGGCGATTTCGGCATCTTCCTCTGCCAGTGGCGGGTCTGTTTCTGGCGGGAGTTGGGCTGGCAGTTCATTTTCGTCGAGCCACAAATCCTCTGTTTGAGATAGAAGTTGGTATTCCGTCTCATTCACGGGCAAATCGACTTCGCCTTCACCGCTTGGGGCGGCTGGTTGTGGTTGGGGTTCTTGGGTTGGAGATTCGTCTGAATTCATGGGAAATTTTGTTCGGCGTGGGCACGGAAAAGTTAAAAATTAAAAATTAACAACTTTTTTAGTCTTGACGGGGACAGCGCTGTTCTAAGCAGGTCTGTAGCATTTTACGATCGAACAGAACCGGCAGAAAGTGAATGCTGTTAATTTCTTTGAAATAGAACAAAATCGGCACCGCAGGCCAAAATATCCGCCAATTTTGCCATTCTCGGTAAGGAAAGCGGCGGATTAACTTGGACGATCGATAAATGTCCAAATCTGTTGGGGTAAATTGTAGCCGGAGGGTGGCGGTTTGGTACATCAGAAACAAGCCGAACACAGAAAGCGGCAAACTCACCCACTTCTGAACGAACAGTAGCGGTAGGGCCGCCAGTACCAGGACTAGGGGAATCGCATAACTCGGAGCGAGTTCGATCGTATTTGTCGGCGCAGTCGAAGAGGCAGTTGTAGTCACGGGTTTAAATCAAGGGTAGTAAACGAATGTTGCCAATTATTCATATTTTATCTGTTTCCTAGCTTACAAGCCCTTGAGTACGCTAGAACCCGTTCCCTGAAACATCAGCCAAGTCAGGAAAAAGTTCACAATAAAAATAGCCAGTAAAGCCGTCACCACCGCCGTAGTCGTCGATTGACCGACGCCTTTTGCCCCGCCGGTGGTGGTCAAACCCCAGCTAGTGCCGATTACAGCAATCAAGCCACCGAATACAAAAGCCTTAATTGCCGCGCTGCAAATATCCCACAGACTCAGGAAATTGCGGACTGATTCTAAAAACACGCTTTGAGAGATGCCGTACATCGTCGTAGCAATCAGCAGTCCGCCGAGGATGCCGGTGACGAGACACATGATGGTTAAAATTGGCAGCATCAAGCAGCAAGCAAGGACGCGGGGAATTACTAAATAGTCGATCGGGTCTGTTCTGAGCATCAGCAGGGCATCTATCTGTTCTGTCACCTGCATCGTGCCGATTTCCGCCGCAAAAGCCGAACCTACCCGTCCCGTCACGATTACGGCTGTTAAGACGGGGCCGAGTTCGCGAGTCAAAGACAAAGCCAAAACGCCACCGACGACATTGCCGGCACCGAGGTTAATAAACTCCCTCGCTACCTGAATAGTAAATACCATGCCGACAAAACCCGCAGTCAGCAAAGCAATCAGCAGAGATTCCGGGCCGACTGCTGCCATTTGGTCGATGGTGTTGCGGCGGTGAATTTTGCCCTTCAGCAAGTGCAGCATGACTTGGCCGCCCAATAAAGCTGCTGCCAGCAACCGCTGACTCCACAAACTGAGGCTGGAAGATGTAGTGGTGCTCAAGGGGGTTTCGAGTATAGAACAACTGCCAAAAATGAAATTTATCTACAAATCTTAAACAAGTTTTTTCTATAACATTTAAGATTTCTGACAGAACTGGCCACTGAGGGCGATCGCTGCCTATCGTAGAAAAGGACAAGTTTTGTTTGCTTGTACCTTTCGGCAGTTTAGCTGAATTTACTGACTCTTATGAGCATTTTTCCCAATTTTCTTCGCTCTGTACTGCTGACTAGCCTGTTGAGCTTTGTCGCCCCCTTATTGTTAATCGGTGCGGGATTGACTAGCTTTTCGCTGATCGGTTTCGTGCCTGCTCTCCAAGGAGTTGGTCGTTCTGGAGAAGACCTGATTTTGCAGTTCTTAGCTACTTTCGGCAGTGGCTGTCCCCTCCAGGGTTTTTTCGTGATCGGCCTAACTTTTAGTTTGGTGGGTGCTTTGTTTGATACCTACGCTTCTTATCAGCATTCGCGGTGGAGTTAATCGAACCTTCGATTTTAGATTTTAGATGGGAATTCCTCGATCGAATCTAAAATCTAAAATTGCTGGGTTCGGGTTGGATCGGAGACCCGCACCTGGGATGATTTTACAATACCGATCGCGAATGTTCGGAAATGCGATCGGCCTTTTTGCGGAAAACCGAATCCCCCAGTTTCGGGAGCTGGAATATATTAAATACAAGTTGAGTCAAGTGTTTCTCAACCCCTAAAAACTTCAGATAGTCGAGGTATTAGTTATGGCACTTATTCGTTGGGAACCTTTGCGGGAAATGGACTCCTTGCAGCGAGAAATGAATCGGTTGTTTGATAGCTTGACTCCGGCAACCGATCGCGGATCTAACGGTTCTGCTTTTCTACCCCCCGCCGAACTCGATGAAACTCCCGAAGCCATCCACCTTAAGTTAGAAATTCCGGGCATGGAAGCTAAGGATTTGGATGTACAAGTAACCGCAGAAGCTGTTGCTATCAGTGGCGAACGCCGTCAAGAAACTAAGAGTGAAGATAAAGGCATGACTCGCTCTGAGTTCCGCTACGGTTCGTTCCGCCGGGTGATTCCCCTACCGGCACGGGTTCAAAATGACAGCGTAGAAGCTGAGTACAAAAATGGAGTTTTGCACCTGAATTTGCCCAAAGCGGAAGCAGAAAAGAACCGCGTGGTTAAAGTGCAAATCGGCGGCTAATAATTGTTGGCTAATTGCTGATAGATAGGGCGTGCGGTGCGCGCCCTATTTGTTTTGGGTATTGGCCAAACAGGGCATTGGGCATTGGGATTTTGAGGAAGGATTCTTCCTTCTTCGATATCCATCGATCCATCCATCCGTTACATCCCGTACATTGCTCGTTGTCAAACTTCCTTTTTCCCATTTTCCACCTGTGCTAAACTCCAATAAGCAATGGTTGGTGAGGAGACTTGCGTGCCGAGTCAAGGAGTGGGAGGAAATGGAATTGCATCTGAGTTTGGAGACTTAACCGGGATGAATCGCCAAGAAGTCGATGATTTTTTTCGCGGATTGGGTGCAGAAATCAGAACTACTGAAGGGGGTTATCTTGAATACGAATTTGCCGATCGTTCGCGAGTCAATATCCGTCCTGATGGTGAAGTTGTACGCACCCCAGCTCCCAGATACGGTTCAGATGGCCGAAAAATAAACAAAGGTTTGCGTCTTGACAAAGATGGCAGTTTGGTCAAAACAAGCGATGAATTTGGCAATAATATTCCTGGGACGCACAATACTGGAGAAAAAGTGAGTAATTAATATGCCCGATGACTACAACTTGCTTAATTTAGGTGGACTTACATCCCTCATCACCAATGTCAATGTGTCTTTGTGGGGGAATGAAATTTTATTTGAATGTATTTACGATCCGACAGGCGATCGATTGCCTTATAGCATAGTATTTCATGACTGCAGAGACATCAGTTGGGAGGTGTTCCATCCTGAAGATGTCAAAGATCCTGAAGCTGATTTGATTGGTTTTCATTTAGGTGAAAACGCGCACCGGAAAGCAGCTTTGATTCATACGGATATTTTTGAAGTTTTAATTTTGTACGGCAGTTTTAGCATTCACAAGGGAGAAAACCTAAAGGCTGAAGTAGAAGATTTAGAAACAGAGAATTGGGGTATCACAATCGCCAGCAGTAATGTACCAATTGTAAACCCCCCCCGCCGTTAAATTCCCAAGCGGTTAGTAATATTATATCGGGTAAAATAACTATTACAGGACTTACGCACTCCGACTCCTCGAAACTGGGTTTTTTACCTAATCTGCGGGTTTTAACGAAGTATTTTCGTACAAAACCCGGTTTCTGGGCTGCCATATGTAAGTCCTATATTATTAGGTTTGTAGTGAGGACTGAAGTCCTCCTCAAAAATGTGAGGATTGAAGTCCTGACTACAAAATAATTACCAATTTTTCAAAAAAGACAGTAGGTATTGTTGCCCGCCTCAGTTTACGATACTTAATAGAACTTTTTTCCCAGATGAGGTAAAACACAATGCCTGATATTGTTGATATTGCCGTAGGTGCGGGTTCGTTCCAAACCCTCGTAACAGCCGTGCAAGTAGCTAATTTAGTAGATGCGCTCAAAAGTCCGGGCCCTTTCACTGTCTTTGCACCCACTGACGATGCTTTTGCCAAATTGCCACCGGGAACTATCACCACCCTAGTGCAGAACGTTCCCCAACTGACTAGGATTTTGATGTTTCACGTCGTATCGGGGAAGTTTATGAAAGCTGATTTGGCAAAACTCGGTTTTGTTACTTCCTTGGAAGGTTCGCCGATTAAAATTGATTGTTCTGACGGTTTTGAGGTGAAAAATGCTACAGTTGTCGCTGCGGATATCGAAGCTGATAACGGCGTGATCCATGTGATCGATAATGTGATTTTAATGGGCTAGTTTCACCGTCCATTGATTTTCGATTTTCGATTTTTGATTGACTCTACAGATGAATTTGAGGGTTTGAACTTTGGTCTAATTTTTTTTTGTTTAAGCCACGGAAGTCTGGATATTGCATCTATCTTTAGGTGTGATGTTAAGTCGCAGCGGGAGCGAGAGCTTGCATTGAGCAGTGTCTCTTTGCTCCCGATCGCGCCTTGGTTTTTTAGCGCGTGAAGGTAATATAAATATAAAACGTTGTCTTTTCGTCGGATATATTTTAAGATGATTGTTTACAAAAATTTGAAAATCAATAATTATAATATAAGCAAACCAGTGTGGTGAGCACTATGCAAATCCTAGCCGCCAGCCTCAAAGCACAAGTCCGCCAGCGTACCTTGGAACTGCAAGTTCTCAACGAACTTACTGCAAAAGTTCAAACCAGTCTCAGTGCTGATGAAATTTGGTCTGCGTGTCTGGCATATCTCGATCGCCTGATTCCTGGGGCGGCGATCGCCATTTTGACCCTACCGGACGATCGACTATACCTGCAACACTTACAGCCCTTAACTGCTAGCACCCGATCCGAAATGGAAGGGCGGTTGCAAGCTGCTCGCGCTGAATGGCTTGCTGGCAATCGGGACTGGGCGCACAACATCGCTCCGGCACCAATGGCTCAGTTTCAGTCGCTCTTGATGGCACCAGCCAACCCGGATGAAACTGAGGAATTATTGGGAGTATTTTTCATTGGTGCAGAGCAGGCAAATGTTTTTAATTTGGAACACCTTTGTTTGCTCCACACAGTAGCTCAAATTTGTGCAAAAGAGTTAAATATCTTAGCATCTAAACCGACCATTGTCAAGGATACACTTCAAAATAATTGTGCTCTGGATTCGGAAAGTCAAGAACTATTGTTGCGGGCTGTAATGGAAGCTGCTGCGGACAGAGTTTTTGCTAAAAATAGAAATTTTAGATACATTTTTGTTAATCAAAGTTTTGCTGAATATGTGGGGAAAAATGTTGAGGAAATTATCGGCAAAGATGATATTGAATTAGGGTTTTCAGCCGAATTAGTATTTGGCGATCGCAACAACTCAATTAGGGGCATCCGCGAGGAAGATCGAGCTGTGCTGGCTGGGGAGAGGGTTCGCAATCCCTACCAGGCGATCGTCTTTGAAGGCGGAAAACAGCACGTCTTTGATACGCAAAAATTGCCGCTATACGATGCAGAGGGTAATATATTTGGGGTTGTGGGTTTGTCTAGAGAGATTGGTCAATTGCAAGCCACAGAGGAAGCCAGGAATCAAAGCCAAGCCAAACTGCAAAAAATTACTGCTAGCGTACCGGGTACGGTATATCAAATTGACTTACATCCAGATGGCTCGATGGCCTTCTCGTTTGTGAGCGCGGGCTGCCGAGAATTGTATGAAATAGAACCAGAGGCTGCTCAGCAGGATTTTAATGTAATTGTTGACATGATTCATCCCGAAGATCGAGATGATTTTCTTAACTCGGTGACGCTTTCTGCTGAAAATTTGCAGCCTTGGCGGTGGGAAGGAAGAATTGTCACTCCGTCAGGAAAACTTAAATGGGTGCAAGGAGCTTCCCAGCCAGAATTCCAAGCATCGGGGGAGATAGTTTACTACGGCTTGTTCACGGATATTAGCGCCCGGAAACAAGCTGAACGGAAGCTGCAACTTTATCAACAAATCTTTTTAAAATCCAACGATGCGATCGCGATCTTAGACCCCGAAGGCTATTACTTAGAAACAAATCAAGCTCACACGGCTTTGCTGGGTCACAGCGCGTCAAAATTGTGGGGAAAAACGCCTGCCACTCACATGGGAGAACAGACATTTGCGTCGGTGCTGCAAAGCTTGGCCACTTCGGGGAGTTACCGAGGCGAAATGACTTGTATTAAGGCTGGGCAAATGGGAATAGTTGAGGTGGAGGTTTCGGCTTTTGCGGTTTTAAATGATGCTGGGGATGTCGTTTGTTATGTAAGTGTTAAAAGAGACATCACCGAACGCAAGCGAGCTGAGGACAAACTAAAACTTTACCGAGAAATATTTTTAAACTCCAATGATGCGATCGTCATTATCGATGCTGACGGGTTTTTCCTCGAACAAAATCTTGCTCACCAAACGCTTCTAGGATACACAGACGCGGAATTAGAAGCAGAAGCTTCGCCGCTGGTGGCGGGGGATCGCTTTTTGGCAATTGCCCAAAGTTTAGCAAAAACAGGAAGTTTTCGGGGCGAAATTACTAACTCCACTAAAAAAGGTCAGACGCTGGCGATCGACGTTGCGGCATACTCTGTGATTAACAACGCCGACGATGTAATTTGTCATGTCTGCGTCAAGCGGGACATTACCGAACGCAAAAAAGGAGAAGAAGAACGGCAAAAATTTGTGTCGCTGATTGAAAACAGCAGCGATTTTATCGGTATGGCTACCCTGAAAGGCAAAACGCTTTTTGTCAACGAAGCCGGACGAAAACTGGTGGGTGTAGAGAATCTTTCGGCTGTGCTTCATACGGAGATTTGGGATTATATTGGGCCCTATTTTCAACAGAAATTCAGTCAAGAGATTTTACCAACAATTATCAGTCATGGCCAGTGGCAAGGCGAAGGTCAAATGCAGCACTTGGGCAACGGACAACCCATTGATGTTGTGATGAATGCTTTTCTGGTCAAGCACCCTCAAACCACCGAACCGCTGTGCTTTGCTGCGGTAATTCGCGATGTCACCGAACGCAAGCAAGCTGAGAGAATGCTGCGGGAACAAGCAGAACAAGAACGGCTGGTTTCGGCGATCGCCCAGCGAGTCCGGCAGTCTCTTAACCTCACTCAAACTCTGAGCACTGCTGTACACGAAGTGCGACAGTTGCTGGCAACTGACCGCACGGTAATTTATCGTTTTGAGTCCGAGGAAACAGCGGTTGTGGTGGTGGAATCTGTAGGAGATGATTGGATGCCCCTGCTGGGCAGAAAAGTTCAAAGAACATCCTTTGGGGAAAGTTTTGTATGGCTGTACAGTGCAGGAACGATTCAAACAATGGCAGATATTTATACGGCCAATTTGAGCGAGGAACACCGAGATTTACTTGCTAGTTTGCAGGTAAGGGCTAATTTAGTTGTACCAATTTTTATAGGCGATGAAAGTCAGGGGTTGGTAGCAGAATATTCGCCGGAAACTCGCATTGAACTGCCGGAAAGGAGTTTGGAAACGAGTCAAAATCGGTTGTGGGGATTGCTGATTGCCCATCAGTGCAGCGCTCCGCGTGTTTGGACTGATTCTGAGATGGATTTGCTGGGAAGGTTGAGCGTGCAGTTGGCGATCGCCATTCAGCAATCTACTCTTTTTGAACAAGCGCAGCAGGCCCGAGAAGCAGCCCTAGAAGCATCTCGAATGAAGTCGCTATTTTTAGCAAATATGAGTCACGAAATCCGTACTCCGATGAATGGAGTGATGGGGATGACTGATTTGCTGCTGAAAACGAATCTTACTCCCGAACAGCTTGACTTTGTACAGACGCTGAAACTCAGCGGCCAAAATTTACTCTCCATCATTAACGATATTCTGGATCTCTCCAAACTGGAAGCAGGAGAAATGCGCTTAGAAACAATCGAATTCAACCTCAGTATCTGTGTGAATGAAGTGCTGGACTTGTTGGCAACTCCCGCACAAGAAAAAGGTATAGAAGTGGTGGCACTGATTGACAGCGACGTGCCGGTGCAAATTAAAGGTGATGCAGCGCGGTTGCGGCAAATTCTCACTAATTTGATCAACAATGCTATTAAGTTTACAGAAGCAGGAGAAGTAGTAATTGAGGTGGCTAATGCTAGTAATCCTGGGTTGTTGGCAGCCAGCGATAATCAGAAAATTTTAGAGAATATCGAACCGTTAAAAATAGAAAACAATGACTCGATGCTCCTGCTGTTTAAAGTCACAGATACAGGAATTGGGATTGCTCCCGAAGACAAAAAAAAGCTGTTTCAATCTTTTACTCAAGTTGATGCCTCTACGACAAGAAAATACGGTGGGACAGGTTTGGGGCTAGCTATTTCTAAGGAGTTGGTGGAATTAATGGGTGGGCAAATCGGTGTGGAAAGTACCCCTGGCCAAGGCTCGACTTTTTGGTTTACTGTGCCGACAGTTACGGAAAATTTAACCGCTGTAGGCACAGCGTGCGAAGTGAATTTTGAAACGGTGCTGGCGGGGCGAAAAATGTTAGTTGCCAGCGACAAGCCGACTGTGCGAAAAGTGCTAGTGAGAATGGCTGTTTTGTGGGGAATGGAGGTGGAGGAGGTTGAGAACGGTTGGATGACGATCGCATCTCTGTACAAAGCTGTTAGCCTTAATTCCCCTTACGATATCGTTTTGGTTGATATTCAGTTGCCGGAAATGGTGGCGGGAAGTCTCGAACGCTTGAGGATTTCTGAGCCGGCAATGCAGCAGACGCATTGGGTGGTGCTGACTTCAATGAATCAGCTTGCAGAGGCGAAACGCTTGGTAGATAGCGGTTTTAGCGGGTATTTAACTAAACCTGTGAAAGCTCACCGACTATTTGATTGCTTGGCGAATGCGATCGCCCCGATGACGCTGATTGATGAGTCGCAGGTAAATCCAACGTCCAATCGAGCCTCGGCTATTGACAACCGGGAGTTAGCAAGTTTAAAGATTTTGTTAGTTGAAGATACTCCAATCAATCAAAAAGTTGGTCTCAATCAACTCAGAGTTTTGGGATGTACTGCGGATGTAGCCAATAACGGTGCAGAGGCGCTATCTATGGTTGCCCTGAAAAAGTATGACATTGTGTTGATGGACTGTCAGATGCCGGTTTTGGACGGTTATGAAGCAACGCTGGAATTGCGCCGCCGGGAAGCGGCAGATGCTGCTGGGAAAATGGAACCACATCAAAAGACGGTGGTGATTGCGATGACGGCGAATGCTTTGAAGGGCGATCGGGAAAAATGTCTGGCGGCGAGCATGGACGATTATATTAGCAAACCTATTTCGATCGAAAAGTTAAAATCTGTACTAGAAAATTGGTCGGCCAAGCTAAAAATTGAAACTCCCAAGTTTAATGGCGAGGAACTTCTAAACTCTGATCCCGATATCGAATCGGTAGTCGATATGGCACGTTTGCACGAAATTTCGGGCGCTGATTTAGAGTTTGAGCGGGAAATACTGCAAGCTTTTGTGGTGGATACTGGTAGTTATTTAGAAGCTGCTAAGGGGGCGATAGCATCGGCAGATATGGAGACACTGGCCCGCCACGCTCATCAAATTAAAGGTGTCAGCGCTACGGCGGCGGTGCGGTTAATGCCCGATATGGCAGATCAGCTTCAAAGTCTTGCCGAATCAAATGATTTGGAGGGGGCTACAAAAATCATCGCTGAATTAGAAATAATTCTGGCGGGGGTTGAAAAGTTTGTGGCTACTGAGTAATCTATCAATTTTCTTTTGAACCGGGCTATCGGGCCCGATCCCGGACAGCTCTTGGCAGCCCTCGCGAGCGAGCGCGTGTAAAGATTGTTAATCTTTTATCAAGATGTTTATCTGAATGTGAAGGAATTGGGAACTCTTATAACATCTTGTGTGTTGTAACTTGTGACACTACTGCATTAAGTTATTGTGGTCAAATATAAAATAATCATTAAGCCGATCGACATGAGGGTGCTTTTCGTAGATCGGCTTGAGACACCAAGACCAGCTTTTCGCTATCCCCGCCCATTAAGTGCGTATTTACGCTCAACGAGGTTTTATGACTCCAGTCATGTTACGCCAACTTTGGTCATTAATTGAGACCACCCAAGCTACTCTGTTAGTCAATTTAGACGATGCGACCTTGGTACAGTGGCTGCTAAAGCAGTTAAAGACGAACTCTGCGCTTAATGGCAAAGAAGCAGATTTGTTGGACGAATACATCCAGTCTCGGCTTTCCCTAATCCGCGATTTAGCTGAGCAGCGGCTAGCCCCAGAGCTACTGTGAGCGGATTCAATCAAAATCGGATAAATATTCCAGGGAAAGGCGATGAGCCCTTGCGCTGGGCAGAAATAGCCGAAAAGAAACCGGGTTTCAAGGATAAATCTTAGGTTTGACGACCAGGCCTTCAGCCAGAAACCGGGTTTCTAACTCTGGGTTCCCAGTTTGCTCAAAAAAAAACAGGCGGGTAGTCGGTGCAGTTGCCGCAGTGCAGCAACGGATGCAGAACGGCTAATTTGAAACCGGAAGCTGTGTAGATCGCCGATCGCCACAGTTCTGACAGCTACAAGGTAGGATTGTCAGGAAAGCGTTCTATTAAAATTTATGCGTAAATGGGGATTTCTGCTGCTAGCAAGTGTGTTGTTTGTGGCACCGTTGGCGTCTTGTAGGGATCGATCGGCACAAACCGGACAAACAACAGCAACAACTGCGGCAGGTGGCAACTCGCAACAAGGTTCCAGCCGGATAGATACAATTGTCAGCCGCGGCAAACTGATTTGTGGCATCAGCGGCGAACTGCCGGGTTTTAGCTTTGTAGACGAAAAAGGCAAATATTCCGGACTGGATGTGGATGTGTGCAGGGCTGTCGCGGCAGCAATATTTGACGATCCCGAAAAAGTCGAGTACCGAAAACTCAACGCTAAAGATAGATTTACAGTTTTGCAGGCGGGAGAAATCGACATTCTCAGCCGAAATACTACCTACACCGCGAGTCGCGACAGCACTACCGGACTGGAATTTGCCCCGGTGATCTTTTATGACTCTCAAAGCATCATGGTCAAAAAAGATAGTGGCATCAAAAGTTTAAAAGATTTTGCGGGCAAATCTATCTGCGTGCAGACAGGTACGAGCACGGAACAAAATTTGTCCGACCAAATGCGAAGATTAGGAGTTAAATACACTCCTGTCGTGTTTGAAGATGTCAATTCTACCTTTGCCACCTATCAAGAAGGTCGCTGTCAAGGTGTTACTGCCGATCGATCGCAACTTGTTTCTAAGCGGACAACTCTGCCGAATTCCGAGAATAATGTTGTTTTGCCGATCGTGATGTCAAAAGAACCGTTAGCCCCAGCGGTGAAAAGCGGCGATCCTAAATGGTCGGACGCGGTGAGATGGATTATTTTCGCCGCGATTGAAGCTGAAGATTTGGGAATTAATTCAGGAAATGTAGACAAAATAGTGGCAAGCACTACAGATCCGAACGTCAAACGTTTGCTAGGAACAGAAGGAGATTTAGGTAAAGGTTTGGGACTCCCGAACGACTACGCTGTCCGCGTTGTTAAGAAAGTGGGGAATTACGGGGAAATCTACGATCGCAACCTCGGCCCCAAAAGTACACTTAAGTTAGAACGCGGTCAAAACAGACTCTGGAAAGATGGCGGTTTGCTTTACTCGCCGCCGTTCCGTTAATTTTAGTTAACTGTTAACAGTTGACTGTTGACTGTTGACTGTTGACTGTTGACCGTTGACTGTTGACTGTTAACAGTTAACCAACAAGATATTTTAGACAGGAAGGTACTCCGCGCCTAGCAGACTTTTAAGGTGCTTGTTAGGCGCACCCTACAAGATATTTTAGGCAGGCTAAAGTTAGGTATAGTTCGCTCTAAATTAAACAGTTATGAACCCAGAACCTCTACCAGGCAAATCGCAGAAATTGCCCAAATTTAAAGATATATCAAAACTGCTGCGGGACGATCGCTTCTGGAAAATAGCCGGACAGGCGATCGCCCTAATTTTAGTAATAGTTGTTATCGCCATTCTTTGGGACAATCTCAGTGCCAATTACTCGCAACTGGGGATTGCATTTGGATTTGATTTTCTCAATTCCCAAGCCTCTTTTGACATCGGCGAAAGCGTGATTCCATACAGTCCCGAAAACACTTACAGACAAGCTTATTTTGTCGGTTTACTTAACTCGCTGCGGGTAATGGGTCTTGGGATTATTTTCGCAACCGTTGCGGGTTTGACGGTAGGAATCGCGCGCCTTTCCGACAATTGGCTGCTGCGGAATTTGGCGGGTTGGTATGTGGAAATTTTGCGAAATACGCCGTTATTGCTGCAATTATTTTTCTGGTATTTTGCAGTTTTCATTTCCCTGCCAAAACTCGAAGACAATCAGCAGATGAGGGGGCCGATTTACTTGACAAATCGCGGCATTGCTGTACCTTGGCCTGTGGCTTGGCCGGGTTTTGAGATTTGGGTGATTTTGCTAACTATCGGATTTTTGGCTGCGGCGGGGCTGTGGATGTGGCGGGCACGGGTGATGTTGGAAGAAGCTAAGCCGGGAAGACAGTTGTTTTGGGCTCTAGGTGCGATCGGGCTGAGTGCAATCTTAGCTTTGATTATTACCAAAAATCTGCCTTTTCGTCTAGATTTCCCCCGCCTGACACCAGCCTTGCAACTCGAAGGAGGATTAAAATTAACTCCAGAATTTGCAGCCTTGGTGACAGGACTCAGCTTGTATACTGGCAGTTACATTGCAGAAATTGTGCGGGCCGGAATTCAGTCAGTATCGAGAGGCCAGTGGGAAGCGGGAAAGTCTTTGGGGCTGAAGTCTGGAACAATGATGCGGATGGTAATTTTGCCACAAGCTTTGCGGGTGATTGTGCCGCCTTTAACCAGTCAGTATTTGAATTTAGCTAAGAATTCGAGTTTAGCGGTTGCGGTTGCTTATCCCGACGTTTATTTTGTCGTGGGGTCTCCGACCTTGAATCAGACCGGAAGGGCGATCGAAGCAATGTTAATTATCATGGTAACATACCTAACAATTAGTTTGATAGTTTCTCTGTTCATGAATTGGTACAATAAAACCGTACAAATCAAGGAAAGGTAAAGACTTTAAATTTAACCAAATTTACGAGGAATCACAGGATAGCGCATAAACAGGCATACAGTGACTGTAGCTTAGACAGAGAAACGAAAACTTGTGAGTTGACGATTAAGCAATAATAAATAAGTCACAACTATCTTTGGCTTGTTAGTATTAAAGTTGAGGAAAATCAAATGACACAAGAATTAATTGCTCTTAGAAATAGCATATTGGAAGGAAGGTATACGGATGCTTTGGCAATAGTCGATGAGTTAGATGGAATGAGCAAACAGGCAATTTTGCGACAAATCCAATCTTTTTTAAATGTTTTGCTGATTCACTTGATTAAAAATCAAGTTGAACAGCGATTAACTGGTTCTTGGGCAAGTTCGATTCGCAATTCAATCAGAGAAATTAAGAAGGCAAATATTAAAGATAATAAAACATCTTATTACATCACTTCTGATGAATGGGAGAGTTTTATACAGGAGGAGGTGATTGAGGATGCGATCGCAGAGGCTGCAGAAGAAGTATTGAATGGTGTTTATAGTCAATTTCAACTTGCAGAGATGATGGATAAAAACCTGATTATTCAGACTGCTGTGAGGTTATTAAACTTGACTTATATCCATTCCGCCAAAGATTTACCCGCAGTGTTAGCCGAGCATTTAAGCCAGTTACCAGGTGGAGAAGATTGGATAAATCGGCGAAAATAAGTAGGACTTTTTTTAGCCTTGGCGATTGGAAATCGCGTCTACACAAACAAAACCCGCCTACGCGGGTTAATAAAATAACTGGTTGTTACTCTACGTCATAGGATTGAAAACCGCTATATGGAAACTGTCCCCATATTACCGCCCCCAGCCACCGAATCGCCTACCCCTTGGAATTGGGCGCGCAAAAATTTATTTAGTACCTGGTACAACAGCATTCTGACAGTAGTTTGCCTAATTATCGCCTTCCAAACTATTAAAGGAATTCTCGTTTGGGCAACAACAAAAGCTCAATGGCGCGTATTAGAAGCGAACTTGCCGCTATTTTTCGCAGGAAGATTTCCCCGCGAATCTTACTGGCGGCTGTGGATAGTATCGGCAATAATTGCCTTGTTGGGAGGATTAACTTGGGGAAACATTCAGCGGCAAGAACGTCTTTGGAATCCGCCTTTACTAATTATACTTGGTGCTGCGGTGGTGGGTGCGGTCATTTCGCCGATCGACCTAACCTCTCGCCGCTACCTCTTAGGAATTATTATCGCAGCCGCCGCCAGCTATGTCATCGGAAGGCAAATTAGCCCAAAAATCATGGGCTGGATGCCTGCAATTTGGGTTCTTTCCTTCCCAATAGTTTTGTGGCTAATTAAAGGCGGGTTGGGTTTGACAGAAGTGTCAACAAATGATTGGGGCGGTTTAGTGCTGACGCTGTTTTTAGCAGTTATTAGTATTGTGCTTTCCTTTCCTTTGGGAGTATTGCTAGCACTCGGCAGACAAAGTTCTTTGCCAGTTGTGAGACTGTTATCAACATTATACATTGAAATTATTCGCGGTTTACCATTAATTGGCATTTTGTTTTTAGGTCAAGTGATGCTGCAACTCTTTTTGCCGCCCGAATATCCGAAATTGGATAGAGTGATTAGAGCCATTGCTGGATTAACCTTATTTAGTGCAGCTTACTTGGCGGAAAACGTGCGCGGTGGCTTGCAGGCCGTGCCCAGGGGACAAATAGAAGCAGCTAGGTCGATCGGACTCAATACACCCCTGCTTACAATTCTCATTGTACTGCCTCAAGCATTGCGAATAGTCATTCCTGCGATCGGCGGTCAATTCATCGGATTATTCATGGATACATCCCTGCTATCTCTATTCGGAATGTTAGAATTAATCGGAATATCCCGCGCAGTTTTAGCAAATCCATCCTATATCGGTAGATACGCCGAAGTTTACATATTCGTCGGCATCATTTATTGGATATTTTGCTACTCAATGTCCCTAGCCAGCCGCAAAATAGAGCGAACTTTAGGCGTAGGTCAAAGGTAAAAAAAAATCTGCGTTCATCTGCGTTCATCAGCGGTTTAAAAATAAAAAATATGGAAACTCAATCCACAATTCCAGAACAAGTAATCATAGCAGAAAATGTCCACAAATGGTACGGACAATTTCACGTACTGCGAGGTGTCAGCATGACCGTAAACCGAGGTGAAGTCGTTGTCGTGATGGGGCCATCCGGTTCAGGGAAATCGACGTTTATTCGCACATTCAACGCCTTAGAAGAATACCAACAAGGTAAAATTACGATCGACGGAATCGAACTTTCCCACGACTTACGCAACATCGAGACAATTCGCCGCGAAGTAGGAATGGTGTTTCAGCAATTCAACCTGTTTCCCCACTTATCAGTCTTGCAAAACGTCATGCTAGCCCCGGTGTGGGTGCGTCGCTGGCCGAAGAAAAAAGCCGAAGAAGTGGCGATGCAACTGTTAGAAAGAGTGGGAATTTTGGAACAAGCACAAAAATATCCCGGACAGTTGTCTGGAGGACAGCAGCAGCGGGTCGCTATTGCACGTTCTCTAGCCATGCAGCCTAAAATCATGCTGTTTGATGAACCGACATCAGCATTAGACCCGGAGATGGTGCGGGAAGTTTTAGATGTAATGCGAAATTTGGCTCAAACTGGAATTACAATGGTGGTGGTGACTCACGAAGTTGGGTTTGCGCGCGAAGTTGCCGATCGCATTGTATTGATGGATGGCGGCGTTTTAGTTGAAGAAGCGAAGCCGGAACAGTTTTTTCAGCACCCGAAGGAAGAACGCACGCGCAAGTTTTTATCTCAGATATTGTAACTGATTTTCAAGTTTAGTCGGTGGGTTTTGCGACGGTAGCAGCAGGAAAAATCGGCACAATTAAGGTAAAATAAAAGAGTGTACAATAACTCTCTATTTTGCTGAGATAGCTTGCAATGCCATCCACAAAAACTCTGCCGTTAGTTAAAGACTCGGAACGCCTAGAAAGTCGCCTCAAAGAAATTCCGGCGGTTCCTGGTGTATATTTAATGCGCGATGAGAGCGATCGCATCCTTTACATCGGCAAATCAAAAAAACTCCGAAACCGCGTCCGTTCCTACTTCCGCGAAAGCCAAAATCTCAGTCCCCGCATCGCGATGATGGTGCAGCAAGTGCGCGAAATTGAATTTATCGCCACCGACACAGAAGCAGAAGCTTTAGCTTTAGAAGCAAACCTCGTAAAACAGCACCAACCTTACTTTAATGTACTCCTCAAAGATGATAAAAAATATCCTTATTTGTGCATAACTTGGTCGGAGGAATACCCGCGCATTTTTATCACCCGCAAACGCCGCGCAGGTAGTGCAAAAGACCGCTACTATGGCCCCTACGTCGATACCGGGGCGCTGCGGAGTACGCTGCATTTAATTAAGCGGATTTTCCCGCTGCGACAGCGCCCTCAACCGCTGTTTAAAGACCGTCCCTGTTTGAACTACGACATCGGGCGCTGCGTTGGCGTTTGTCAAGGGTTAACTTCGCCGGAGGAATATCATAAAATCATCCAAAAAGTAGCGATGATTTTCCAGGGCAGAACTCAGGAATTACTCGATTTGTTAGCACCGCAAATGGAACAAGCCGCAGAAGATTTAAACTTTGAAACTGCCGCGCGCATTCGCGACCAAATTAAGGGTTTGCAGTCTTTGAGTGCGGGTCAAAAAGTGTCTTTGCCCGACGATACGGTTTCCAGAGATGCGATCGCACTTGCGGCAGACACCCAGCACGCTTGCGTCCAATTGTTCCAAATTCGCGCCGGTCAATTGGTTGGAAGATTGGGATTTATGGCGGAAATACCGCCCCAACCCCCCGTTGCCCAGGAGGGGCAAGAGTTATCTCAACTTTCTCTTTCCTCCCCTCCTGGGCAAGGGGGGGAACGAGGGGGGGTAGAGGCCGGAGCGATTTTGCAGCGAGTGTTGGAAGAACACTATCAAAATGTCGAATCTGTAGAAATTCCTAGCGAAATTTCTGTGCAGTACGAATTGCCAGAAGCGGAAATATTAGCAGATTGGTTGAGCAACCGTAAGGGGCGAAAAGTTACCATTTTGACGCCGCAGCGGCAAACTAAGGCTGAGTTGATTGAGATGGTGGAACGCAATGCTGAGTATGAATTGGCGAGAATGCAAAGATTGAGCGATCGCAATTCTCAAGCAATGGAAGATTTAGCAGAAATTCTCGATTTGCCAGAAGTTCCTCGCCGCATTGAAGGTTACGATATTTCTCACATTCAAGGTTCTGACGCCGTAGCTTCCCGCGTGGTATTTATTGACGGTTTGCCCGCCAATCAACACTACCGCCATTACAAAATTAAAAATCCTGAAATTAAATCGGGTCATTCTGATGATTTTGCTAGTTTAGCAGAAGTTATCGGTCGCCGATTTCGAGGATTGAAGGAAGAAGAAAGAGGGAAGATGGAAGATGGGTTTAGCGATTTAGAAGAACCGAAAGAACTCAGCAATTTATCCTCAGATGCTCCTACTATTTCCGACAAACCAGACTTAATTATGATAGATGGCGGCAAAGGTCAACTGTCAGCGGTTGTGGCAGTTTTGCGGGAAATGAATTTGCTAGAAGAGTTGCGCGTTGTCAGTTTGGCCAAGCAGCGAGAGGAGATATTTCTGCCGGGGGAATCTTTGCCGCTGCCAACTAATTCTGAGCAACCGGGCGTACAATTATTGCGCCGGGTGCGGGATGAGGCGCACAGATTTGCTGTGAGTTTTCACCGGGATCGAAGAAGCGAGAGAATGAAGCGATCGCGCCTTGATGAAATTCCCGGATTGGGACACCACCGACAAAAACAATTGTTGGCACATTTTCGGTCGATCGACTACCTCCGTTTAGCGACTCCCGAACAGTTGGCAGAAGTTTCTGGGATTGGCCCGCGTCTGGCGCAGCAAATTTACGATTATTTCCACCCGTAAAGTCTTACGCAGCATGGGAGACGGGGATTTTTTGGGCGAGGGGGCGATCGGGTCGCAAGTCCCGATTCAGCCACTGTGAGGGAGATATTCAAAAATTTTGCACAGGCCTATTGCAATTCCCAGAGACGTGTGGTATGTTTAGTTTCTGTGCGCGGGCATAGTTTAGTGGTAAAACTTTAGCCTTCCAAGCTAACTATGCGGGTTCGATTCCCGCTGCCCGCTTGCGCCTACAAAAACCTCAAACCAACGAGAAATCAACGGTTTGAGGTTTTTTATTGTTGATTTTTTCGGTTTGTGATGGGTCAAGTTGACTAGAAATTGGATACAAATTGGAGACAAAATGACTACGATTTGACTACGGAACGACCAAACTGAGTATCAAATGACTACCCGATCGCCCTTTGTGGAGACAATTTGGAGACGAATGAATACAAATTGAATACAAAGCATAACTATATTCAGTTTGAGCCGTTTAGCTTTGCAAGTATCTCTCAAAACGCCTCCACCTCTCAGCTTGTGGTGAGCTGGGTACAAGAATAATGGGTTAACATAGAGTGCCCTGATTTGACAAGCTTGCCGAGCGCACTCAGCTTGAGTTATGACTGATTCGGAGTCGCATCAGTCACAAGGAGAGCCCGTGAAATATTTTTCAGTAGTAATGTATTTGCTGCGGGAACGGCAACAATTTCTCGAAGAAATTCGCCAAGGTGTCAAGCTCAAATCTAAAATTTTCGGTTTGTTGATTTCTAGTACCGTATTTTTTGGCATTTACGGAGCAATATTAGGTGCCTCTAGTACGTGGATGCAATGTCTGGTTTCAGCAATTAAGTTGCCAGCACTTTACTTGCTGACGCTGATTATCTGCTTTCCCACACTGTACTTTTTTAATGTCATGTTTGGTTCAAAACGAACTTTTGAGCAGTATTTGACATTGTTGATGACAGCGATGGCGATGATTAGCGTTTTGCTGTTTGGATTTGCACCTGTTAGTTTGTTTTTCCTCATAAGCAGTACCAATTACAATTTTTATCTGTTGCTGAATGTTGCTATCATGGCAATCACAGGATTTTTGGGAGTAAGTTTCATTTATCAAGGAATGCACTTTCTGTCAGAACAAGATGCGGAAGGCAAAGACATCAGGCTAAATATTTTGCGCTTTTGGTTGGGACTTTATGCGTTTGTTGGGACTCAGTTGGGATGGACGCTGAGACCATTTTTGGGGTCGCCGGGAATGGCTTTTCAACTGTTCCGAGACCGAGAAAGCAATTTTTATATGAGTCTGTGGCAATCAATTATGTCTCTGGGAGGATCGTAATTAATCCCAATTAAAGGAGATTTTGAAGAGTGATACAAGCGGATTTGGAACAGTTAAAAATTTCTGAGAAGGAGTTGGAGGATTTGAGCGGAATAGCTTTGAGCGACGGTTTTGCAGCAGATTTTTACAGACCTGCTGCACTCCGGGACGGCAAAAAGCTGTTTTCTATTTTGGTGAATGAGTTGCTGATATTTTGCGTGACATTAGTTGTTTCGCTGCCTGTTGCTTTACTGGCTAATAAACATAATGTTGGTTTATTTAGCGATTCAGACATATTTGTCCGTGTTTTACAACTAACTTTGGGTTGGTCGCTGGCGATTACTGTTGCTTGGAATGTCTATAAATGGGTTAAGGCAAAACCTCTGGCAACGCTAGCGGGTCTGCTGGATGAAGTTGAGAAGTATCATGAGGTGATTCAGGCTTTAGATATTATCGATCGCCTAACGGATGCTGGCAATTTACAAGCCAATTTAATTAACCGAGGAGATGCAATTGAAGCATTAAAAATCACTAGAGAAAGTTTAGTCTGTGCTTTGAAAACAGAAAAAATTCTCAGAGAAAATCAGCAGTTTATCGGTCGCCGTTACGAGCTATTTGCTAATATTGAAAGTAATTTAGCTGCTTTGATGGCGGTGGAGGTGAGCGATCGGGCGACTGAATACGGCCGATTGCTAAATGAGGCTTTGGAAATTGGGATGAGCGTACACAAAGAGGTAAGAAAGTTGCAAAATGGAAAGTGAATTTGAATTGCAGGTTTGTAGTAAGGACTTTAGTGTTTAAATCTAAGCTTTTAAGGCAGATACAAGTGTCGCAGGGGTATGATGCGTCAGAGAGCGATGGTTTCGATTTTAATAGGTTTGGACGATCTGACGCAACCTACGCATCTACCCACTTTTTTATCAACTTAAAGTTTTACTCATCAAAAATATCCAACTGTTCGCCCTCCGACTCTTTTCTACCATTTTTTTTAACACCTTTCCGCAGCCCGATCGCAATTTTGCTATGTTTCTCAATCTGCTTCATCACCTGTCTCGCCCGGTCAATAACCGACGGCGGTAAACCAGCTAATCTGCCCGCTTCAATTCCGTAAGATTTGTCAGCACCTCCCGGCTGAACTTGGTGCAAAAATACGATTTGATCCGGCAATTCTTTGACTGTCACTTGATAATTTGCGACATTATCCAAAATAGAAGCTAACTCATTTAACTCGTGATAGTGAGTCGCAAAAATTGTCCGCGCCCGAATCTCAGTTGCTAAATATTCTGCCACAGACCAAGCAATCGAAAGTCCGTCAAAAGTGGCCGTTCCCCTGCCAATTTCATCTAGCAAAACCAATGATTGCGGCGTCGCGTGATTGAGAATGTTTGCAGTTTCGTTCATTTCCACCATAAACGTAGACTGACCGGTTGCCAAATCATCTACTGCGCCGACGCGGGTAAAAATACGATCGCAAATTCCCAAACTCGCAGCTTTCGCCGGCACATAACTGCCCATCTGCGCCATTAACTGGATCAAACCCACCTGCCGCAAGTAGCAGCTTTTCCCACTAGCATTCGGCCCGGTTAAAATAATTAAATCTGGGCGGTTTAGCGATTCTTCCCGACCCAAAAAAGCAGAATTAGGTACAAAAAATCCCGGCGGCAAAGACTTTTCCACCACAGGATGACAACCTTCAATAATTTTAATTTCCCGACTTTCTGTCATAGTCGGGCGGCAGTAATTTTGGTAAACTGCTACTTCTGACAAACCGCACAAAACATCCACCGCAGCCACGGCACGGGAAACGTTGCGAATAACTTCGGCGTGTTCTCCTACCTCCGATCGCACTTGAGCAAAAATATCGTATTCCAATTGATTTAAATCTTCCCGCGCTGTCAGAATTCGCACTTCCCTTTCTTTTAATTCTTCAGTGCTGTAGCGTTCTTCATTGGTGAGAGTTTGCTTGCGGGTGTAGTCCTTCGGCACTTGGTCTACTTTCGATTTGGTAATGCTGATGTAATAGCCGAAAGCTTTATTGTAGCCTACTTTTAAATTAGAAATTCCCGTGCGTTTTCTCTCAGTTGCTTCTAAATTTGCAATCCATTCTTGGTCGGCTGATGCAGTGTGGCGCATTTCATCTAGCATCGGATTGATTCCCGATCGAATCAAGCCTCCTTCTTTTAAATGAATCGGCGGTTCATCAACTAAGTGATCGTGAATTTTAGTTGCTAATTCTTCTAAAATTGGCGGTACATTTTGCAGCGCTTTCAAATATGGCGAACGCCCTTGGGCTGCGATCAAAGCTAATTCCGGCAGTTTCGAGAGAGAATCAGCTAAAGCGACCAAATCCCGCGCGCTAGCTGTTCCCGAACCGGCGCGGCCTGTCAGTCTTTCGATGTCGTAAATTTGGCGCAGCAACTGCTGAAAATCTTGGCGCAGACCGTTATTTTCTACTAATTCTTGAATCGTGTCGTGTCGGGCGCCAATGCCTTTAATGTTGAGCAAAGGTTGCAGCACCCAGCGGCGCAAAGCGCGGCCTCCCATTGCGGTGCTGGTTTTATCTATCGCCCACAGCAGCGAACCGTGAAAAACCCCATCTCTTACTGTTTGAGTAATTTCGAGATTACGGCGGGTTTGGTAGTCGAGTATGAGAAAATCGGTGAGAGTGTAAGTGTGCAATCTTTGCAAAGAAACTGCTTTTTCCTTTTGAGTCTCTTCAATATATTGCAGCAAACCACCAGCGGCGCGCACTGCGAGGGGCAAATGACCGCATCCCATACCTTCAAGCGATCGCACTTTGAATTTTTGTAGGATTCTCTGTTTTGCTTCGGACAAAGTAAACGGAATTTGCGATCGCAAAGAATAGCAAAACGAATTCGGCAAACAATCGGGCAAATGCTCGGATTTCTCTCCGGGCCTCAACATAGTCACCAAATCCGGCGCATTAGTCGGTACCAAGACTTCCGAAGGCTGCAAGCGCAGCAATTCGAGGGTTAATTGTTCTAAAGTATCTGCTTGGGTAGTGACGAATTCTCCCGTAGAAATATCTGTATAAGCCAATCCCCAATGTTCCCCCGCTATCACAATTGCGGCTAAAAAATTATTTTGCCGGGGTTTGAGCATTCCATCATCAGTCAAAGTTCCAGGAGTGAGAATGCGGGTAATTTCTCGCTTGACTTGGCGGCCTTCTTTAGCAGCAATCGAGGCGTCTTCAACTTGGTCACAAACTACTACAGCATACCCTTTTTCTACTAACATTGAAGTGTAGCGATCGAGGGCGTGGTGCGGCACTCCTGTCATCGGTACTCTGCCAATTTCTTTGCCGCTTTCTTTACTCGTACAAACAAGTTCTAATTCCCGCGAAATCGTAACTGCATCTTGGAAAAAACACTCAAAAAAATCTCCTACCCGAAACAATAAAAGTGCGTGGGGATACTGTTCTTTCACTTCCACATACCGCTGCATCATCGGCGTTAGCTTGGTGAATTCTAGTAGGCGGTGGTCGGCATTGCGGATGTTGGGTTGAGTGGGGTCTGTTGGGGTAGATGCAGTGTAAGGCATAAAACGCGATCGATAAATTTTAATCTTTAACAACTTTAGCGCAAGCTCGGCTTTTAGCTCTAACTAATATACAATATTTGACGATTATTTCTCCTTAAGCAGGGTGCGTGATTCTCAAGATTTGGGCGGAGTGTTGAGCTATACAAAAGTCACGCACCCTACTTAATAATCGATAAACCCGCTTGTACTTGAGAATTTTTTGGTCGTCTTTTATCTAATGTGAGCTAAAGTCTCGGAGATAGTGAGATTAAGTGCGAAGTGTTTATTTATTGTGAGAGAAGAGCGCTCGGCGATCGACAAAAACAATCTCAGCTATGTAGTAGTTAGCTGTTATAGCAGATGTTGAAGGAAGAAATAAGAAGGAAAAAGGAAAAAGGAAAAAGGCTTTAGTTATCTATGAGAGAAGGAAGAAGGCTTTAGTTATCTAGGAGAGAAGGAAGAAGCAATCTTAGGCAACGGTTTCAGCAATTAAGAACGTTATAACCGTCGGGTGCGGTTGCTATAACTGTTGGGGCTTAACAGAAGAATGTGAAATCTCGCGCACTTTAGCTGGAGGATAAGCTTTACATTTTTATTATTGAAAACAGCCGGAAGATAGATTTATAAATTATACCTCCGATAGAGATAAAATTTATTTTATCGGGTTAAAGTAAAAATTATCCAAGTAAGTAATTTATCAGCGTAGTAAGTTTAAGATTTAAAAGCAAAAATTTGCTAGCTAGTAGTTAACTAGAGGAGAACGAAATAATGAAAGCTCTTTGCTGGCACGGAGCCAATGATGTGCGCGTTGATAATGTACCAGACCCAACAATTATCAATCCGCGCGATGCAATAGTTAAAATCACGTCTACAGCTATCTGCGGATCAGATTTACACCTCTACGATGGCTTCATCCCGACAATGCAATCGGGCGACATCATGGGGCACGAATTCATGGGGGAAGTAGTCGAACTCGGCAGCCAAGTCAAGAACTTAAAAAAGGGCGATCGCGTCGTCATTCCTTTTACTATTTCTTGCGGCAGTTGCTTCTTTTGCAACCGCGATTTGTGGTCGCTGTGCGACAACTCCAACCCCAATGCTGGGCTGGCTGAAAAAATGTTCGGTCATTCCCCGGCGGGACTGTTTGGCTACTCGCATTTAACGGGTGGCTATGCAGGAGGTCAAGCAGAATACGCGCGGGTTCCGTTTGCAGATGTCGGCCCTTTAAAAATTCCCGACGGACTTTCTGACGAACAAGTATTGTTCCTCACCGATATCTTTCCTACTGGTTACATGGCGGCCGAAAACTGCGACATTCAGCCGGGGGATACTGTAGCAGTTTGGGGATGCGGGCCGGTCGGACAATTTGCAATCAGAAGCGCGTTTATGCTGGGGGCCGATCGAGTAATTGCGATCGACCGCGTACCGGAACGCTTGCAAATGGCGGCCGCGGCGAAAGCTGAAATCATCAACTACGAAGAAATGGACGCCGGGGAAGCCGTCACCGAAATGACGGGGGGACGCGGGCCTGACGCCTGCATCGACGCGGTGGGGATGGAAGCCCACGGCACCGGTCTCGACGCTTTGTACGACAAAGCTAAGCAAGCCGTGCGGTTAGAGAGCGATCGACCTACGGCCCTGCGACAAGTGATCCTCGCGTGTCGCAAGGGTGGCACAGTGTCAATTCCCGGCGTTTACGGCGGCTTCGTTGACAAAGTGCCATTAGGTGCAGCTTTCAACAAAGGCTTGACCATGAAAATGGGACAGACGCACGTTCACCGCTATTTGCGGCCTTTGCTCGATCGCGTTCAAAAAGGCGAAATTGACCCGTCATTCGTAATTACGCACCGAATGAAATTGGATGAAGCGCCCCACGCCTACGACATTTTCAAAAACAAAAAAGACAACTGCATCAAAGTTGTCCTCAAACCCTAACTCGCATTCAATTGACAAGGAAAAACTATGCTTTTACAAGAAAAAGAATCAGGCGACTTGATTGAAATCCTCGATGTAGATGCTTTAATCAGCCCTACAAAACAAGAAGTGCCGGGAAAAAATCAAGCTGGTCAAGAAGAGCAAGAGAAAGCAACTTTTCCAAAAAGTAATTTAGTCTTTCCTTCCGGTGAAGCTCTGCCGCGCTGCTGGACTGAGGAAAATTATCAAACTCATTGATTCCACTGCTTCTTCCAATCCCCCTTAACAAGGAGGATTGGAAGGTAGGGGATGGACACAGCACATAAGTGTCCGCTCAACCCGAAAAACCGCTCTCCGATAGGGGTTAAAACCCCTGCAGGAGGGCGGTTTTGACGTGTTTTTTGACAGCCGGAGGACACAGCGCTGTGTTTGTTTAAATAGAATGTACGATCGACCAAATTTAAGAGAGTCTTAGTTCGCGACCGCGACAAACCGCATTAAACTAAAGTGATAAAGATAACCGGGCTTGATTTAATTTCTTTATGACTAAAAGCTGATTCCCCTCGATCTTTGGCAGCGTTACAAATAATGAAACTTGTTCAAAACACCCTGGGAGGAATTCCCCATGTTTTACCATAAGAAGCCACTACAGTATTACAAAAGACCCGAAAAGCCAGATGCCGTTTACGCCAAGAAAATACAAGAACTAATTGGCGGTACATTTGGCGAAATGACCGTGATGATGCAGTACCTATTTCAAGGTTGGAACTGCCGAGGTCCAGCTAAATATCGCGATATGTTGCTTGATGTCGGTACAGAAGAAATCGGGCATATCGAGATGCTAGCAACTATGATTGCTCACTTGTTAGATAAAGCTCCTGTATCTATGCAAGAAGAAGGTTTCAAGGATGCTGTGGTGGGTGCTGTGATGGGTGGAAACAGCCCGCGAGATGCGATAGCCAGCAGCATGAATCCGCAGCACGCAATTGTATCGGGCTTGGGCGCACTTCCTAGCGACAGCGTAGGGTATCCCTGGAACGGTCGTTATATCGTTGCTAGCGGCAATCTTTTAGCAGATTTTCGCTCGAATTTGCACGCCGAATCGCAAGGAAGATTGCAGGCTGTGCGGATGTATGAAATGTCAGACGATCCGGGCGTGAAAGACACCCTGAGTTTTATGATCGCCCGCGACACGATGCACCAAAATTTGTGGCTGGCGGCGATCGAAGATTTAGAAAGTTCGGGAATGGAAACAACACCCGTTCCGAGTTCCTTCCCGCAGGAGTTGGAAAAATCAGAATTTGCTTATCAGTTTTGGAATCATTCTGAAGGTTCCGAAAGTAGCGAGGGACGCTGGGCGAAAGGCAAATCAATGGACGGTAAAGGCGAATTTGAATATGTAGCCAATCCCCAACCGTTAGGGCCAGAACCAGTACCCCCGCCGCCCGAACCCAAATTGCACGGTAGCGGCATGAAATAGCCAATCAAAAAGTTAGTAGTGGAGTTTTCTGTCCCCGATTGAGTAATTAAGTAATGAAGGACTAAAGTGCTTACTCCTAACCTAACAAAAACGAAAGTTATTACTACCCACTAAAAGTTAGTAGTAATAACTTTTCTCGCTAATGTGCCAATTAATTAGTTAAGGACTTCCGTCCTTACTACAAACCAGGTTTTGACAATAAGTCTAATAACTAACAACAAATAAGTTATGCAATTGCAAGCAGTAATTCTCGATATTGACGGTACTCTGACGCTCAGCAATGACGCCCACGCTCAAGCTTGGGTAGAGGCATTTGCTGCTTACGGCTACGAGGTGCCGTTCGATAAAATTCGCCCGCTAATTGGCATGGGAGGCGACAAAGTTATACCCAAAATGGTATCAGGACTTTCCGACGAAGCAGGCGACGGGGAAAAGATTGCACAGCGGCGCAAAGAACTGATTATTAACCGCTTTTCTCCCGATCTTTCTCCAACCCCCGGTTCGCGGGATTTGCTGTTAAAAATGCGGCAAGAAGGATTGCGGCTAATTATTGCTACTTCATCTACCACTGAAGAACTTTCCGGTTTGCTGAAAGCTGCACAAGTTGACGATTTATTGGATCAAGCCACGACATCTAGCGATGCGGAAGCTTCTAAACCGGAACCGGATATTGTGGAAGCTGCTTTGAGCAAATTGCAGATGGAAGCGAGTCAGACTGTGATGTTAGCTGATACTCCTTACGATATCGAAGCTGCGGGCAAGTGCGGGGTGCCTGTAATTGCTTTTCGGTGCGGAGGTTTCGATGATGCTTCGCTGGCAAATGCTGCGGCAATTTACGATCACCCTGCTGATTTGTTGGCGCATTATGACGATTCTATTTTAGGGAAAAAGGATTTGGTAGCGCGTTGAAGTAATAGGGGCGCTAGCGGGTGGATTGCCACTATTAAGCGCGATCGCTCACAATCCACTCTACCTGATGGGCTTCTGTGCGATCGGGAATATCCAGGCGCGCAGCTAATTTGCGAATGACTGCTTCCGGTACAGTTGCTGTGCGCGATCGATTCCGCTGCAATATTTCTTCTAGAGGTACTTCCAGATAAACAATCCGAATGCGCGCTTGGTAAGCAGCAAAAAAATTAATTAATTGCTGCCGCATTTGTTTAGTTGTATTCGTGGCGTTCCACACAAAAGAACGCCCCTCATTTATGTATTCGCGCGCTCTTTGTTTGGCTGCTGTCACCACATTGCCAGGTGTTTCGTTGGGAGGCACATTCATCTCTTTTCGCAGTGCATCCAGCGAGATTACTGGCAAATCTGGGAGATTTTTCCGAATCCAATAATCTTTACCGCTTCCTGGCAAGCCAGACATCAAAATTGCTTCGCATTTAGTGTCGTCAAATGCTTCGTAATCCGGGTTTCCATTCTCTTTGCGGAAGTAGATAAATCGGCTGTGCGGTGATGGGAATTGTCGGGGAGAATCCAAACAATTATTTTCTTGACAAAACTCCCGAAATAGTTCTATTTTATCGAGCAGTTCTTGTTTGTCGCTACACAGTCGGCCGCGCACGTCTGCTTCGGCTAAAAGTGCGAGGAAATCGCAGCGGACAACTTGACTGACTTTCATTACCGACTGCTGCGGGTTGGGTTTGTCGATCAGCCAGATGGGTAAACTGCCGAATTGGACGATCGCCACAACTGTTTCGCGAATGTCAAACTGCACAGGCGGATCGAATTGGGATAAAATTTGTCTGACCATTCTCGCACCTTGGCGGGCGTGACCTTTTGAACTAATTCTGCCGTCGGCTTCTATTTTTGTAAAGATTGGTTTGGCGACATCGTGCAGCAAAGCGGCGGCAAAAAGTATCGATCGCTCTTTTGTGGGAAGCTGCCGCCAATTTGGAGAAGATATTAATGCTTCGCAGACCATTTTGGTGTGAATAAAAACATCTCCTTCGGCGTGGTAAATCGGGTCTTGCTGACATCCTTTGAGGCTGTCAATCCAGTCGAAATGCGTTTGAATACCTTCCCAATCCAGGAACCAATTGGGCGGTTCGGGACAAAAGGGAAAAGTCCAAGGCGGCGAGGGCGATAACAGTGCATTCATAAATTCACCTGCTGGTTAACTAAAATTAAATAAATCTGCGCCGGGACGCAGAATATTGGGTATAATTGGGCGATTTAACCAATGTCCTTCGGCATTTTTAATAGCCGTCAAAAAACTGGCACGCACGTATTTGTAACGCGCCTTTACTATGCCCTCTTCTTCTACTTTTATGTACAGACCCTCCATGCGATCGCTCTTGTCAGTCTCTTTCAAACACCGTTCTTCATCTAATCCCAATTCCCCGCAGTACAAACGCAACCGATCCAAATGTCCCGGTTGAATAAAATTAGATTTTTCCATAAAGTGCATCATTTGCTTGGGCGATTTCAGCACTCCAGAAAACAGCACGGGAACGGACACTAACGGCAGTCCGCTTAACAAATTGCGGCGGGATTCTGTACTCAAAAATTGATTTTTTTCTAAGTCGAGCACATCGTATTCCATAAAATAGTGCGGCAAAAAATCATAAAAGACAGTGTGTTTCGCATAAAGCCATTCGCCGTAAAGAATGTAGCGATTTCCCAGCACTTCTGCCAGGACTCCGCTGAGACTGAAAGCCCACTGTTTGAATAAGTTAAAATGTTTTTCCCTCGGCCCGCCGGTGAGATAGTGGCCGCGACTTTGCAGCAGCATTTGTCCATCTGGTGCGAAGCTGATGCCTGTATTAGCGCCGTCTACCTTTTCTTCAATCACTGTCGGGCGATCGATCAGGGCGCTAAATGGCACGCTGTCGAGGTCTTCATCACCCGGTTGGAAACGCGAACCTTCGATGTGATAAGTTCTAGGATATTTAACAATTTTGAGCATCAGCCAATCCCTTTTAGATTTTAGATTTGAGAGGCGACCCCATCCATGTTTGATTTTAATTTTAGATTTTAGACTTTAGAGGCGACCCAATCTATTTAACCATTATAATGGAAGGAGCACAAAGGAGCGTGTAAGTTGAAAACTCAAAATTTCCAGAGCATATCATCAGCAATCGCTGGGGTTCTATTAGTAGGCGCGCTACTCATCGGTTTAAACTCTTTTGTCATCATCAATCCAGGCGAAGCAGGGGTAGTCAGTGTTTTAGGAAAAGCCAGAGATGGAGCATTGTTAGAGGGGTTTCACCTCAGACCCCCGCTTATCTCCAAGGTAGATGTGTACGATGTAACAGTGCAAAAATTTGAAGTTCCCGCCCAGAGTGCTACTAAAGACCTTCAGGATTTAAATGCCAGTTTTGCGATCAACTTTCGCCTCGATCCTGCGAGAATAGTTGATGTCCGAAGGACTCAAGGAACATTGGAGAATATAGTTTCAAAAATTATTGCTCCTCAGACGCAAGAAGCATTTAAAACAGCGGCTGCACTGAGAACCGCCGAACAATCTATTACTCAAAGAAGTGAACTGAAGCGAGACTTTGATACTGCGCTGAAGGAAAGGCTATCCAAGTATGATGTAATCGTGCTCGATACGAGCGTTGTTAACATTCGATTCTCCGCAGATTTTGCGAAAGCGGTTGAGGAGAAACAGGTTGCTGAACAGCGGGCGCAAAGAGCTGTTTATGTGGCTCAGGAAGCAGAACAACAGGCTCAAGCTGATATTAACCGCGCTCAAGGTAGGGCGGAAGCTCAAAGGCTATTGGCTGAAACTTTGAAGGCTCAAGGCGGCGATTTAGTGCTGCAAAAAGAGGCGATCGAAGCTTGGAGAAGCGGCGGCGCTCAGATGCCAAAAGTGCTGGTTATGGGATCAGGTTCTAGTCGGGTTCCTTTCATTTTTAATATGAGCGATATTCAGGAAGAACCCGATCACCCGCAAGTGACCAACAATTAAAATATGACAGAGAGTAACAAACCCGGTGTCTGGGAAAATATTGGCTTTGCTAACCAGAAATCTCGCAATAAACCGGGTTTCCTCCGAAAGCGCACATAAGTCCTATGAGAGTTGCGGGAATATGCTACACTTCTGAAAGCCACAATATAACGACAGTTTGAAACCTGTCGCTATAAAAGCGAAGTCCGCAATTAACACGCAGGCAACACACTCATTTTAGGAAGCAAGGAAAAATCATGACCCGCGCTATAATGGAAACCGACAAAGGCACAATCAATTTGGAATTGTTCGATGCGGATGCGCCTAACACAGTGAAGAATTTTGTTGACTTGGCGGAAAAAGGTTTTTACGATGGATTGGCTTTTCACCGAGTCATTCCTAACTTTATGATTCAAGGTGGCTGTCCAAAAGGCAATGGAACGGGCGGGCCCGGCTACAAAATAAAGTGTGAAATCAACTCGAACAAACATTTGGCAGGAACTTTATCGATGGCTCACGCAGGTAAAGATACGGGTGGTAGCCAATTCTTTATTTGCCATTCTCCCCAGTCTCATCTAGATGGAGTTCACACAACTTTTGGCAAAACTGAGGATATGTCTGTCGTCAATGCTATCCGCCAAGGTGACAAGATTATTTCGCTCAAAATTGAGCATTAATTTTCTCTAATTAGTTGCGTTTGCAATAAGGAATTTAGTCCTTATTGCAAACAAAACGTGTGAAATTTAAGAGTTGTAAAATCTCAAATTTATGACGGTTATCAATGATTATGCTGTGGTGACTGAGTTAACTGAACTATATTTAAAATACGAAAAAGCTCTTTGTACGAATGATATTGAAACTCTTGATAATTTGTTCTGGGATGCGCCGGAAGTCGTGCGGTTTGGGGTGACGGAGAACCTCTACGGGAGCGATGAGGTGAGGGCTTTTCGCAAAGGACGATCGCCTGTAAATGTCGATCGAGAAATGTTCAACCTCAAAGTCGTGACTTTCGATGCAGACACGGCGGCTGTGACGCTGGAATTTCGCCGTGTAATGGATGGAGTGGTGCGGCTGGGGCGGCAAAGTCAGATGTGGCGCAAGTTTCCGGAAGGGTGGAAGATTATTTCCGCTCACGTTTCTTTGTTGTCGATGGAGGGATGAGCGGTGACATACCTCAGATCAAGGTGAAATAATTTCCCTAGTCGGTATTTGAATTTGATTATTGTTGAGCCATTTAATTCGGCAGATCTTCTTTTTTTCCTTGACTATTAGTGCCTCTCTCTGCCTTGTCACCTATCTTCTGCTTTATTGCTTCTCCACTTTTGCAATAGCTTCCTCATTACCGCTATTTTCCCTACTCCCATCCCCTAATACAGTTCATACTTGAGCAAAGTACACGGAATCGAGCCATTAAAAACCGGAATTCGCCGCGATGTCCTGAGTCCCACCTTTTTACCCAACTCCTTATTTCCAGTCAAAATAAAGGCATTCCAACCTTTAAAACGATTCTTGAAAATATCCCCCAACATCTTGTACAAATCTCCCAATTCGCTAGCATCTCCCAGCCTTTCTCCGTAGGGAGGATTGCAAATCAAAACACCTCTGTCTGCGGGTGCTTCCAACTGAGATAACTCGGTTTGAGCAAACTGAATTTTACCGGAAATACCAGCTTGCTGCGCGTTCGTGCGAGCTTGAGTTAACATATCGGAATCGCGATCGCACCCTGCAATCACCTCTTTAAGTTCCGGTAATTCGCTGTTTTCCGCTTCGGCCCACAATTTATCCCACAAAGGTTCATCAAAATCCCGCCAACTCATAAATCCAAACTTTTCTCGAAACAATCCCGGTGCAATATTCAAGCCCTTTAAAGTCGCTTCCAAAGGCAAAGTTCCAGAACCGCACATCGGGTCTAAAAACGGCAAATCTGGCGTCCATTCTGCCATCTCCAACAAAGCCGCAGCTAGGGTTTCTTTGAGGGGAGCAAGCCCCATCGCCGGTCGATATCCCCGGCGGTGCAAACTGCCGCCAGAACTGTCTAAACTTAAAATAGCTCTATCTTGATGAATGTGAAGGTTAATTAGCAAATCTGGATGCTCTACATCAACATTAGAACGCTTGTTAAATTGCAGGCGCTGTTGGTCGGCGATCGCATTTTTGACCTGCAAAGCTGTAAAGTGAGTGTGGTTCAAGTTTTCGTTGCCACCGGTGCAGTTTACTGCTAAAGTATTGTCGGGATATAAGTATTCGTCCCAAGGGATTTTCTGCACTTCGCGGTAGAGCATATCCGAGTTGTAACACCGGAATTCGGCGATCGGCATTAGCACTCTAAAAATTGTTCTCGACCAAAGATTGACGCGGTATAATAAAGCCCGATCGCCCGCAAAGTAAACCCCTGTAAAATCTGGCTTAACATCCTGCGCCCCTAAACGTTCTAATTCTTGGGCGGCAATAGTTTCTAAACCGCGCGCAACTGTAGCAAAATATTGATTCATTGATAATTGGTAATTGGTAATTGGGAATTGGTTTTTATCGATCGCCCTAAATTATATCAAATCCGGTACCATCGGAATTGTAAAATCGAGTCAACAGTCAACAATCACGGACGTTGCAACCGGAATTGATCTAATTAATCTGCGTTAATCTGTGTTTATCTGCCCTCATCTGCGGTTAAAAGAAGAGAATTTCTGAACCGCAGATGACAATGGATGGACGCGGATAAACGCAGATGAAGAGAAGAGAGATATGAATAATTCTTACTCCTCCGGGTGGGTTTCCGCGAACCTCACCCTTGCAAGTCACAAACTGTCAGTAATACTCGTGAAATTAAAAGCTTTCACGCGCACTCCGGGCACGACACTACCGCCGTAACGCTTCACCGCACTAACTGCATCCACATCGCGCAACATATCAGGTAAAACTTGATTGAAACGCAGGTTTTTAATCGGGTAAGCAATTTTGCCATCCTCAATCCAAAAAGTACCGTCGCGAGTCATTCCCGTTACTTCCAATGTTTTCGGATTAACGTAGCGCACGTACCAAGCTCGACTGACGAAAATTCCTCGCTCGGTTTGAGCAATTAAATCTGCTAAACTTTGGTCGGAACCTGTCATTACGATCGGGTAATAAGCACCTTTCGCCTCTTTGCCTTTTTGTGCGGCCCAGTAGCGGGAATAAGACAAACTTTGAGGGACGCCATCTTTGATGATTTCCAAATAGTTATTGCTCAATCCGTCGCCGAAAAAAGTATTCGATCGCAACAAAGGATGAGCCGGATCGCGCTGCACTTGCACTAACGGGCTGAAAAGTTGTTCCCCGGCGCGGTTTCCCGCTGGTTTTCCCTCTGCATCAGCGATCGACATAAACGATCGCCCCTCATCCGCCGCCCTCGCATCCAAACTCCAAATTACCCATGGTAGCAAATCCGCAAAAGCAGCACCGTCAAAGATTACAGGATAAATGCCGGGAGTGACTTCGCGGGGGTTGCGGGATGCGATCGCCCGATCGAGCACTTGTTCTGCTAATTGGGCGATCGGCAATTCGTTGATACTCCAAGCAGTGCTCTGAGCCCAACTAGAACCGTCTTCAACGCGAGCAGTAAAGCTGAAATCCGCATTTGTAGACTGGTTGCAGGCGCGGAGTCCGGTTGACGAGGCGATCGCGTACAGCGACGCATCAGCGCTCAAAGTTCCCGAACCATGAGCGCCCCCCTGGGAGGATCTCGCGCACGCTTGCTGCACCATTTCGGCCCGTGCTAGAGGCGATACAGTTGCCGTTGCTGTGTCGAATGCGGGCGATCGCAAATCGTAGGTTTGAGGCGGCAGCAGCGGCATCCATTCGGGGTCTGCCGGCGCAATTCGGGCCAATTCTTCCGATCGCTTGACTGCGGAGGCGATCGCATCTTCATCAAATTCTGTAACAGCAGCAGAGGCACTTTTGTTACCGAAATAGCTAGTAATGCTCAGGCTAAATACTGTTTTGCTGATATTTTGGCTGATTTGATTTTCCGAGAATCTCGAAAGAGATTCCTCGCCAGTAGAGAGACTGACAAATACTTCCTCTGCTTTGGATAATTTGACTGCTTTTTCTACTACAGATAAGGCTTGGTCTTCACTTAAAAGTGCGGGAGATGTTGTTACAATCATAATTGGTAATTAGGCATTGGGAATTGGGCATTGCGAATTGGGCATTGGGAATTGGGCATTGGGAATTGGGCATTGTTAGCAATTAACTAATAACTAAGAACCGATGCCCCATGCCCCATGCCCTATTACCCAATTTGAATATCCCTCACTCGCACGGGCACACAAGCGTGAGTCATCTGAGCCACCTGCACCGGCTCGCCCTTTCCGCATATATGAGTACCGCACTGAACCAGCTCCGAAGCCGGCCCTATCGCATCTATTTGATTCCAGAAATCAGTAGTCATCGCCTGATAAGTTACATCCTTCAACATACCGACAACTTTACCTTTTTCCACCTTCCAAAAAGCATCGCCGCCGAATTGAAAATTGCGTCGCTGCTGGTCAATCGAATAACTACCCATACCGTCAATTAAAATCCCGTCTTCCGTATCAGCAATCATCTCTGCCAAAGTAGCAGTATGGCTGCCGCCATCCGGGCCCGGCTCCAACCCCAAATTGGGAATTCTCACCATCGGCACGCTCGACCAACTGTCAGCGTAAGCAGAACCGTTGCTGCTACCGCGTCCCAGGCGATAAGCCGTCTCTCTGTCAGTGAGATAATCAACTAAAATTCCATCCTTGACAACGTACCACTCTTGTGATTTTACGCCCTCATCATCGTAACCCATTGTACCGCGGCCACCTGGTTGAGTGCGATCGCACTTAAAATTCACCCAAGGTGCAGCATATTGCAGTTTATTTAACTTATCAGTAGTAGCAAAGCTAGTGCCAGCAAAATTAGATTCGTAGCCGTAAACCCGGTCTAATTCAGTGGGATGACCTACAGATTCGTGGATTGTCAAATACAAATTTGTCGGCTTAAGAATCAGGGATTTACAAATACCAGCAGGGATTTTAGGAGCGTGGACTTTCTCAATAGCTTCGGCCGCAACTCTTTCGACTTGACTCAACAAATCATCGGGATTAATATGTTCGTAACCGATATTCAGCGGCGGGCGTTCGTAACTGCGACTTTGGGCATCTCCGCCCGCAATTGCCGTACAGTCAAAACCCGGATAGCTGCGGTAGATTGTTTGTTCGATTAGCGAGCCTTCTGTAGAAGCAAAAACCTTGTCTTCGCGGCTGGACTGCAAAAAAGAATCAGCTTTTTTGATGCCTTGTGCGCCGTGTGCTAGCAGTTGCTCGTTGATAGTTAGCAGCAGTTCAGCTTTCTCCGCAATTGGTACAGAAAAAGGGTCAATGGCGATGGGAGTTACATAGGTATCGACATATTTTTTGACTGGTACTAACCGCACCGGTTCCTTCTGAGTTAAGCGGCTGCCTTTAGCGATTTCTACAGCCAAAGCGACTATTCTTGCAACCTCTGCGGGTGTTTTGCTGTGACTAGCGGCAAACCCCCAAGCGCCGTCTAGAAGTACTCGCACGCCAAAACCCGAACTTACATTATCTGACAGTTGACTTAAAGATCGATCGCGCGCGTAAAGATTCTGCCTTCGGTAAGTGCAAAAACGCACATCACCGTACTCGCAACCTGTTTTCCGAATCAAATCTACAGCCAAATTTGCTAACTCGTTACCAGAGATTTTTGCAGTTAATTGCACCATAGTTATTCGTCATTCGTCGTTATTTGTCAATTATTATAGCGCTTTTTAATTTTTTGAACGAACCGCGAAGACGCCAAGGACGCGAAGGAAGGAAAGAGAGAGGTCTTTCTCATATTGTTTACGGTTGTTTCGGAATGATTAAACCGCAGAGAACGCAGAGACCGCAGAGGGAGAAAAGAGAGAGATAAATAATTCTGGCGCCAATGAATTTGATGTCATTTCTAAGTGGAATTTTTACCTAAAAACATCTTCTTCTTTCTCTTCCTTCGCATCCTTGGCGTCTTCGCGACTCGTTAAATTCTACTCCATTTCCTGCAAAACCCTTGTCAAAATTTCTACAAGGCGATCGATATGTTCTTTCTCAATTATTAACGGTGGCGACAAAGCAATAATATCACCAGTAGTCCGAATTAGCAACCCTTTTTCATAGCACTGAATAAAACAATCAAACGCCCGTTTTCCCGGCTTCCCAGCAATAGATTCCAACTCAATACCCGCCACCAGTCCCAGATTGCGGACATCAATTACGTGCCGCACTCCCTTCAAAGAATGCACTGCATTTTCCCAGTAACCAGCCATCTTATCGGCTCGTTCAAACAGCTTTTCTTCCTCATAAATATCCAGCGTCGCCAAAGCAGCCGCACAAGCCAGAGGATGACCAGAATAAGTATAACCGTGAAAAAGCTCGATCGCATTTTCAGGAGCATTCATAAAAGCATCATAAATGCCTTCTTTCACAAACACCGCCCCCATCGGCACCGTACCGTTAGTTATCCCTTTCGCCGCCGTCACAATATCGGGTACCACCCCAAAATATTCCGTTGCAAAACTAGAGCCTACGCGCCCGAATCCGGTAATTACCTCATCAAAAATCAGCAGAATTCCGTATTTGTCGCAAATCGCCCGCAGTCGCTCCAAATAACCTTTCGGGGGAATCAAAACACCTGTAGAACCAGCCACCGGTTCCACAATTACCGCTGCAATATTAGACGCATCGTGCAAAGCGACAATCCGCTCCAATTCATCCGCCAAATGCGATCCCCATTCCGGTTGTTGGCGGCTGAAAGCATTGTGTTCGAGATTGTGAGTGTGAGGCAAATGATCTACCCCCGTTAGCAAACTGCCAAAAAACTTGCGGTTTGTACCGATACCGCCGACAGAAATTCCCCCAAAACCAACGCCGTGATAGCCGCGTTCCCTCCCTATCAATCTTTGGCGAGTTCCTTCACCTTTTACCCGGTGATAAGCAATCGCAATTTTCAAAGCAGTTTCTACAGATTCCGAACCGGAATTAGTAAAGAAAACGCGATCGAAATTGCCCGGAATCATCTTTACCAAACGTTCCGCCAATTCAAAAGCACCCGGATGTCCCATCTGAAAAGCCGGAGAGTAATCCAAACGCAAAACCTGCTGTTTAACTGCTTCGGCAATTGTCTCGCGGGCGTGCCCTGCATTCACGCACCAAAGCCCCGCAGTACCATCTAAAATTGAGCGGTTATCATCGCTTGTAAAGTGCATATCTTTGGCAGAAACCAATATTCGCGGATTCGCTTTAAACTGTCGATTGGCAGTGAAGGGCATCCAGTAAGCGTCCATATTTGTCATGTTTTTTTATCCTTTTATATTGATACTTCTGCATCCAAACTATAGCTTGTGGCTGAGTATCGCTCGCCAGACGCTTATTATAACTTTACAAATATCTTTTTTAAACGAACCGCGAAGACGCAAAGAGCGCGAAGGAAGAGAAGAAAGAGCTTTTTCTCATTTCCAAGTATAATCTTTACCTGAAAACATCTGCCTATCTTCCTCTTTCTCTTCCTTCGCGCCTTGGCGGTTCATTAAATAGATATTCTTTAATTAACGATCGCCTCCACAGACTCATGGTGCAACAAACCATTCAGCATTTGGGCCGGTTGCTCCCCGTAAGGCCACGCGAAAGCATGGCGGAAAGCAGCATTTTGACAGGCTTGCAATTGCCGAAAATCAATGATATCCAAAGTTAATAAATTCTCGTACTCGAAAGGCAGTCGCACGTTGTGCAATCCCGCGTTGTCAGTACAAATGGCAATATCGACACCAGCTTCAAAACATCGATCGAACACAACCTTCAATTCGCGCATATCCTGCAACGTCCCCGTTTTGAGATAGGTAGTCGGGCAAACTTCCAAGCATTGACTCCTGCGCGCGACTTCTGGCAGCAGTTCGGGATATTTTAAGGGAATTTGAATCCCGTGGCCGATACGCATCAGATAAGGCAGAAGTTCGGGATAACAGCCAGAGGTAGTTTCGTAGAGGTGGCCGGTAGTTTTGATGCCGATCGACCTCGCGTACTGGTACAATCCGACAAACTCCTCCAAACGCTCGCCAATACAATCATCGCCGCCAGCTATATCGATCGCACAAACATATTCTCCCATTTGCGCCGCCAAATCTACGATCGCCCGATTCACTTCATAAGGCAAACGCGAGTGCATACACAAAATTTGGCTAGTAACAATCGGACAATCGCTAATTTGACTGGCCTTGCCCACAACCTTGACAATTTCTGCCATCAAATCAATGCGTTCTGACTGCTCCAAATGTTCTGGAGTCCGCAAATAAGGCGTATAGCGCAACTCCAAATAAGCCAGATTTTCAAACACGTAAGCGCCCCGCATCAACCGATAGATGAAATAAGGCAACGTCTCAACAGTTTGAACGCTTTCTACCAGCGTGTGCAGTTCCAAATACTCATTGAGAGTATTGCGCGGACGAGTGTAAAACTCCTCAAACTCCGAGTATTTCGGAAATCGATTAACCATCTCAGCATTGTGGCGATCGGAATACCGCCACAGCACCCTAGGAACAACAGAACCACCCAGATGGCGGTGCAACTCAGCGTGTAAAGTCATGGCAACAAAGCCTCTATTTTCTCAATGTTAACAAAAATTAATTAGTCAGTAGTCAGCAGTCATTAGTGATTAGTCATTAGTCATTGGTTATTTGTGAGTTCCAATGCCTAATGCCCAATAGACATCTCCGATAATTCTTGTGGAACAGGCCGGAAAGCCTGTTCAAAAAAGGCTTTTTGGGAGATTCCCCATGCCCCACGCCCCATGCCCCACGCCCCATGCCCGTATCTAAAATCTAAAATCCAAAATCTAAAATCTAAAATTGATTGACATTTAGGACGCATTCATACATAATCGGAGATTGTGTCAACCTGAACTGAACGCGAGAAACCCTTGGCTAACGTAGTTGTGATCGGCGCCCAGTGGGGCGATGAAGGAAAAGGCAAAATTACCGATTTGCTCAGCAAATCCGCAGATATCGTTGTCCGCTACCAAGGGGGCGTCAACGCCGGTCACACCGTGGTAGTAAACGGTCAGACTTTCAAGCTGCATTTAATTCCCTCCGGGATTCTCTACCCTGATAAAGAGTGTATTATCGGCTGTGGCACGGTCATCGACCCGAAAGTTTTAATTGCAGAGTTAGATCAGCTAGAGGCACTGAATATTTCGACAACCTCCCTGATGATTTCGGAGACGGCTCACGTCACGATGCCCTATCATCGATTAATTGATGTAGCATCGGAAACCCAGCGGGGAAATTATAAAATCGGGACGACGGGACGCGGCATTGGCCCTACTTACGCCGACAAGTCGGAACGCACTGGCATTCGGATGCTAGATTTAATGGACTTGGAAGGGTTGCAAGAACAACTGGAATGGACGATTAATTGTAAAAATGTCCTTCTCGAAAAACTCTACAATTTGCCGCCTTTAAATCCGCAAGACGTAATTGATGAATATCGAGTTTATGCGGAACGTTTGCGCCCGCACGTAGTAGATAGTTCCCTGAAGATTTATGAGGGAATTCACAAGCGGAAAAATATTCTGTTTGAAGGCGCTCAAGGCACTTTATTAGACTTAGATCACGGTACTTATCCTTACGTTACTTCGAGCAATCCCATCGCTGGTGGGGCTTGTGTGGGAACCGGAGTCGGCCCAACAGCGATCGATCGCGTAATTGGCGTAGCAAAAGCTTATACAACCCGCGTCGGAGAAGGCCCCTTCCCTACCGAAATGGTAGATGGAATAGGAGCAGTTTTGGGCGAGAGAGGTGCAGAATTCGGCACGACAACGGGCAGGAAACGCCGTTGCGGTTGGTTCGACGCAGTAATCGGCCGCTACGCAGTCCGCATCAACGGCCTTGACTGTCTGGCAATTACCAAACTAGATGTTTTGGATGAATTAGAAGAAATAAAAGTTTGCGTTGCTTACGAAATTGACGGCGAAAAATGTGTTGATTTCCCGAAAAGTTCCCGGATATTTGCTCGGTGCCAACCTATTTACGAAACCCTTCCCGGTTGGAAACAGTCTACGGAAGAGTGCCGTAATTTAGAAGATTTACCGCCCCAAGCTTTGAATTATCTGAAGTTTTTGGCAGATTTGATGGAAGTGCCGATCGCGATCGTTTCTCTCGGAGCCAGCCGCGACCAAACTATCATTGTAGAAGACCCGATTCACGGCCCGAAACGCGCTTTGCTTTCAGCAGACGGTACTCCAGCCTAACCATTTTAGATTGGGAAAGAGTGAGGGGGAGATTGGGAAAGTTGGATAGGCCGAGATTCGGAGAATAGCCAAATTCCCAATTTCCAATTCCCAATCAATTATTATCAAATATTTAGCGAATTTAATTAAGTTCGATCGCTGTAGCATAAATTTGATAAAATGTGAAAACAATCAGCAGAAAGTGATAAAATGGAACTCGCAGTAGAATGTCAAAAGCGGGCAGAAGGCAGCAAACCTAACGCCCTCCGCCGCTCTGGATTGATTCCCGCCGTCCTCTACGGCCACAAAGGATCTGAATCCATTTCCCTTACCATCCCAGCCAAAACAGTTGAACACCTGCTCAAAAAGCACGTAGTCAACAATACCCTAATTGACCTCAGCATTCCCGACCTCTCTTGGAGCGGAAAAACCTTGCTCCGGGAAGTTCAAGTTCATCCTTGGAAGGGCTATCCTTACCACCTGAGCTTTTTCTCCGTGGCAACTCAAGACAGTCTGGAAGTTGAAGTGTCGCTGAATTTTGTCGGCGAAGCTGTGGGCGTCAAGTTAGAAGGCGGCATCTTGGATACCGTGCTGACGCAACTGGCAGTTAAGTGCAAACCTGACAGCATTCCTGAAGCAATTGAAGTAGATATTTCTAATTTAAAGGTTGGAGATGCGCTGCACATTCACGAATTAGTTTTGCCTGCGGGAGTGGTAGCTCTCGGCGAGCCAGATCAGGTGGTTGTTACCGTGCTGGGAATTCAAGCAGGTTCTGAAGCCGAAGACACAGAAACAGACGCAGCAGCTTGATTAGTAATTGCTAATAGTTGTTAACTAATTGTTGAAAAAAAGGGCGATCGCTTTCTCGCAAAAGGGCGATCGTTTTTTGCTAAAAAGGATATTCTAATTTGGGTTGGATCGCACATTTTGCACCCTTCTCAAAAACCGGCTTTCTGGTCTGTTCCACAAACAGTGAATTACTTTCTTGTGGGCCGTTGCTTCTAGCCCGCAGGTAAAAAGCCTATAGAAAAGGGTGCAATCTCCCTTGCCCAGGCCACAAGAAACCATCCCACAAGCAAGAGAACCTGCAGGGTTTACTTTTCTTTACAACACGGGCTATCGACCGGAAGGTACAAAAGTCTGGACTGGCGCGCAAATCCGCCATAAACCGTACTGATTCTTACATATTTAGCCGTAAAATCAAAAAATCAGCCGAGAATTCCCGTTCCTCGCCAGCACCGAGAGTCAAAAAAAATTAAGAATTGGGGGAACAAGCTCGCTACTCTTAGTGTCAAACGCGAGTATAATTGTGAAACGTTTTGACTACCCTATTTAATTCCTGCCTCTGGAGCCGCCGCCCATATGCCATCAACAGTGAATACAGAATCAACAGCGGTTCAATTTAACCAACAGGGAGAAACATACTTATCCCAAGGAAAAATAGAAGAAGCGATCGCATCTTGCGAGCAAGCTTTGAAGATTCACCCCAATTTTGCACCAGCTTACAAGACTTTGGGCAACGCGCTGCAAGCTCAAGGCAGGATGGAAGAGGCGCGGCACTGGTACGCTAAAGCGATTGAAATAGAACCGAATTTTGCGGAAGTATATGCGAATTTGGGCAGCCTAGGCGCGCAGCAGCAAAAATGGCAGGAGGCAATCGGATTTTATCAAAAGGCGATCGCGATTAAGCCGAATTTCGCGGGAGTGTACCGGAATTTAGCAAAAGTATTCGGACAAATTAGCAAACCGGAAGAAGCCCAGCAGTGCTGGTATCAAGCATTTAGTTTGGAACCGGAAAAAGTAGCGCCGGGGGAACACTTGAATATGGGCGACGCTTTTTTTCGCCAGGAAAAATTCCCCGAAGCGATCGCTTGTTACGATCGCGCCATAAAACTAAATCCTAATGTGGCGACAGCTTACCAAAATTTGGGCGAAGCGCTAAAAAAACAAGGCAAGTTAGAGGAAGCGACAGCATATTATCGAAAAGCTATTGAACTGAACGCAGCTAATGCGAGAAACGGCAGCGAGGGAGAGCAAACTTTGGCGGGTGCCACTGCGACAAACGGTGCAGTTAAGCAGCAGCCCGCAGCAACCACAGTGCAGCAGGCAGTTAAGCCGCCAATCCAGCCGCCAGTTAAGCCACCAGTTCAGCAGGCAGTTAATCCTACAATTAATATAGAAGATCCAGAAGCATACAAAATACTAGCAGAAGGCTATTTTGCTCAGGGCAAATTGGAACAGGCGATCGCAGCTTGCAAGAAGGCCCTGCAAATAAAGCCGGAAGCGCCGCTTTACAAAATGCTGGGCAACGCCCTGCAAGCTGGCGGCAAAATTGATGAAGCTAAAAGTTGCTATGTCAAAGCAATAGAAATTAACCCAAATTTTGCCGAAGCATACGCTAATTACGGCAGCATTTGCGCGCAGCAAGAACAGTGGCAGCAAGCGGTTTCTGCTTACGAAAAGGCGATCGCCCTGAAACCGGATTTTGCAGGTGCTTTCCGCAATTATGCGAAACTGTTGACGCAGTTAGGGAAGCCGGAGGCGGCGGCTGAGGCTTGGTATCGAGCATTTGCGATCGAGCCGAAATCGGGCACCGCCGAGGAACACGAGAATTTAGCCAAAACTTTGATCGAGCAAGGTAAGGTAGATAAGGGAATTGAGTGTTACCGACGCGCGGTTGAGTTGAACCCAAATGCTGGCGCAGCTTATCACGAATTGGGCGAAATTCTTAAGGGTCAAGAACAGTGGGAAGTGGCGGTAGATGCTTACAGCAATGCTATTAGAAATAATCCCGATCTTTCTTGGTCGCACAACAATTTAGCTGAGTCGCTGGTTAAGTTGGAACGGTGGGAGGAATCTGTAAATGCTTACCGCAATGCGATCGAATTAAATCCTGATTTTAGCTGGTCTCACAACAATTTAGCCGATGTGTTGCTGAAGTTGGAACGGTGGGAAGAAGCTGTAGATTCTTACCGCAAAGCAACAGAGTTAAATCCAGATTTCAGTTGGTCGCACAACTATTTAGCAGACGCGCTGATTAAGCTGGGAAGGTGGGATGAGGCAATTTCGGCTTACCAAAGGTCGATCGAACTCAATCCAGACCATTTTTGGGCGCACAACAATTTAGCAGAAGCGCTGGTGAATTTGGAACGGTGGGATGAGGCAGTTGTTGCCTACCGGCGTGCTAACGAAGTTAATCCGAATTTCTTCTGGTCGCAGAGCAAATTAGGCGACGTGCTGCTAGAAATGGAAAGGTGGGAGGAAGCGATCGATGTTTATCGGCGCGCGGCCGAGTTGAATCGTGATTTTCCGTGGACTTATTACAACATGGCAACGGCTTTTGAGAAGCTGGAACGGTGGGATGAGTCGATCGCCGCTTACCGCCGCGCTGCGGAAATTCAGGCTGATTTGCCGTGGCTTTCGCAAAAGTTGGCTGATGCTTTGAGGATGCGATCGCAGTGGGAGTTGAAGGAAGCGATGCATTTGTATCGGCGGGCGATTCAGGAGAATCCTGATGATGTGCAGTTGTATCACAAGGCCCTGGAGATTGCGCCGAATGATGCTGACCTTTATGTTGAGTTGGCTAATGCTTTGGTGCGGAAAAATTGGCCGGATGGGGCGATCGTCTTTTATCAAATGGCGTTGCAGATTCGGCCTGATGACAAGGCTATTTCTGGGCGGTTAGAAGAGGTATTAAAAAAAAAGGGTGTAAGTAAGGCGGCGGAAAAGAGCGATCGGATTCCTGGGGATGCTGTGGATTACCACAAATTAGGCGAGAGTCTTCAGGGAGAAGGTAGAATAGATCAGGCTATTGTCGCATACAAAAAAGCAATAGAAGTTAACCCGAATTACTTTGGAACTCACCACAATTTAGGAGACCTTTATCAGCAAAAGTACAAGTTGGATGAAGCGGCAGCTTCTTACCAGATGGCCATTGAACAGAATCCAGGCTTTGCGTGGTCATACCACAACTTAGGGGATACTCTTTTGCGGCAAGAAAAATTTGAAGAAGCCGCTGCCGCCTATCGCAAAGCCATTGAAATCGAGCCAAACTTTGCGTGGGCTAACTACAATTTGGGGCGAGTATTAAACCAACAGAATAAGCTCTATGAAGCGCTAGGTTACTACCAGAGAGCTAATGAACTAAATCCTCAATTATTTCCTCTAGACTTGGATGTTTTGCGGGAAGGGCTACTACAAAGCCAAGATGCTTATAGCAGGTGGCGGGCTCAGAATTGTCCCAGAGAAGCCGACTTGCGGCAGATGGCTGAAACAGTAAAATTGTTGAATTACAAGCCTCTGATCAGCGTGATTGTACCAGTGTACAACACGCCGGAAAATTTTCTGAGGGAGGCGATCGAGTCAGTTCGCAATCAAGTCTATCCTTACTGGGAATTGTGCATCGCTGACGATGCTTCAAGTGATCCTCACGTCAAGAAAATTTTGACAGAGTATGTGGATAAAGATGCTCGAATCAAAGTTGTTTATAGAACCAAAAATGGTCACATTTCCCGCGCATCTAATTCAGCATTGGAGGTGGCAGAAGGGGAGTTTGTTTCGCTGCTAGATCATGACGACTTGCTGACACCAGATGCACTGTATGAAGTGGCGTTGATGTTGAACAGCCATCCAGAAGCGGACATGATCTATTCCGATGAAGATAAGCTGACTGCTGATGAGAAGCTGATGGGGCCGTATTTCAAGCCTGATTGGTGTCCCGACTCGTTCCTGTCTCGGATGTACACTTGCCATTTGGGGACTTACAGGCGATCGATTATCAACGAAATTGAAGGTTTTAGAGCGGGTTTTGAAGGTGCTCAGGATTATGATTTGGTTTTGAGGTTTACAGAAAAAACTAACAAAATTTATCACATTCCCAAAGTCCTCTATCACTGGCGAATGCACTCGGGTTCGACTGCTAGCAGTTCGGAGGCAAAGCCTTATGCTTATCAAGCCTCAATGAAAACTCTGCAAGAAGCTATTGAAAGGAGGGGCGAACCGGGCAAGGTGGAGGGAGTGCCGGACTATTTAGGACACTACATTGTCCGCTACAAAATCGCTGACTACAAGCTGGTAAGCATCATAATTCCTACACGCAATCTCGGCAACATTTTAGATAAGTGCCTAGAATCTATCTTCACTAAGAGTCTGTACCCAAATTATGAAGTCATAGTTATCGACAACGGTAGCACAGAGTTAGAGACGGCTCAAGTAATTGCTAAATGGACAGCGAAGGAGCCCGATAGATTTACCTGTTACCCGTTCGACGTTCCCTTCAATTTTTCTAAGATTAATAACTACGGGGTTAGCAAAGCGCAGGGAGATTATTTGTTATTTTTGAATAATGATACAGAGGTGATTACTCCCGATTGGCTCGACGCGATGGTGGAGCAAGCTCAAAGGTCTTCTATCGGCGCTGTGGGAGTTAAACTGCTATATGCTGACAACACAATCCAACACGTTGGAGTTGTGCTTGGAGTTGGCGGCGTTGCCGGCCACATATACCTCGGTTTTCCCGCTAACTTCCCTGGATATTTCAGCAATGTGGTGGGGATGAACAATCTGTCAGCGGTGACAGGCGCGTGTTTAATGTGCCGCCGTGAGGTATTTGAGAGTGTGGGGGGATTTGATGAGGAACTAGCAGTTGCCTATAATGATGTGGATTTATGCTTGAAAATGCTTGAGCAAGGCTATCAAAATATTTACGTGCCTCATGTTTCTCTCTACCACCACGAATCAAAAAGTCGTGGTTACGAAGATACGCCGGAAAAGAAAGAAAGGTTGCAAAAAGAGGCAGATACTCTAGGAAAAAGATGGCAAAAATTTATTGAAAACGATCCTTGTTATAGCCCGCATTTAACTAGGGATCGTCAGGATTTCAGCATTAGAGCATAAGACCAGGCAGACCAAAAAGTAAAGTACACAATAATTTTGTAAATATGAATAACTCATTACTAGTGCATGAAGAGACTGCTTCTAATTATTTTCACAGAGGCAACCTTCTGAAACAGTCTGATAAATTAGAGGAAGCCGCCGCCGCCTACCAGCGGTGTACTGAACTAAACCCAGATTTTTCATGGTATCACCACAATTTGGGTGAAGTTTTGGCGAAATTGGGGCAGCGGGATGGGGCGGAGAAAAGTTACCGCACGGCCTGCGAACTTAACCCGAATTCGGCTTGGTCTTGGCATAATATAGGAGAGGTTTTAGAACAGCAGGGGAATCTAGATGAAGCCGTTGCTGCGTACCGCAAAGCTGTGGAAATATATCCAGATTTTTATGAGTTTTATAACAGCTTGGGTAAGGGTTTGTGTTTGCAAGGTCAACTGGATGAATCTATAAGTTGTTTGCGAAAAGCGATCGAACTTGACCCAGAATCGGCTTTGCCTTACCAAAATTTGTGGGAGGCTTTGGCAAGACAGGGGCGGGTTGATGAAGGGATTGAGTGCTTGCGTCATGCGATCGATCTAAATCCGGGTGATGGGGAATTGTACTTGAAGTTGGCAGAGGCTTTGCAAGGTAAGAATGATTTAGCAGAAGCCGTGGGTTATTACCGAAAGGGGATTCAATTAAAACCAGATTTCCATTGGCTTTACTATAAATTGGGAACGGCTTTAGCGACACAGGGTCAATGGGAGGAGGCGATCGCAGCTTACACGAAGGCTGCTGATTTGGAACCGGGCTCGGCGATCGTCCACCACTATTTGGGGCATACTTTGTCGAGGGTGCAGCGGTGGGAGGAGGCGATCACATCTTATCGGAAAGCGCTTGATATCGTACCGGATGCCGCTATAGTTTCCCAGCATTTGGGGGATGCGTTGACGACGCTGGGAAGATGGGAGCAAGCGGTAGGGGCATACCGGAATTCGGTTGAAATTGAGCCAAATTCGCTGGAGGCTCAGGATCATTTGGGGTTTGCTCTATATCAGTTGGGGGAGTATGATGAGGCGATCGCAGCTTATCGCAAGGCTTTGGAAGTTGCTCCCAATTCGGATGTTGTTAATTTCCATTTAGGGGATGCTTTGTGCTCGCGGGGGAGGGTACAACCGCTTCAAAAAGATATTGAAGCAGATTTAGATGCCGCAGTGAACTGCTATCGCAGGAGTATTGAACAGAATCCCAATAATTTGGAGGTTTGTCAAAAGGCTTTGGAAATTCAGCCGGACGATGCGGAGTTGTATTTGCAGTTCGGCAAGGCTTTGGCACAGCAAAATCAGTTAGAGGGCGCGAGCGTGCAGTATCGCCATGCTGTGGAGTTGAACCCGGAGTTATGGGAGGCTCACCATTATTTAGGGGAAGCTCTAGTAAAACTGGGACGGTGGGAAGACGCAATCGCCTCCTGTCGCAAAGCAATTAAGCTTATCCCCGATGTGGCTGTGGTGTATTACCACTTAGGGCAGGCCTTAACCGCACTGCAAATGTGGGAGCAAGCTGTAGTTGAGTACAGCCATGCTATTAAACTTGAAGCGAACTCCGTTGCGTATCAGCACGGTTTAGGGTATGCCCTAGCTAAAGTTAAGCGCTGGGATGAGGCGATCGCCTGTTACCATCGTGCTATTGAACTTAACCCAAACTTTTTCGACTCAATCTACAACTTAGGGGAAGCACTAGCCCAACAAGGGCAAATTGAGGAAGCTATCGGTTGTTATCATCGCGCTATTGAACTTAACCCAAACTCTTTCGAGTGTCTGCATAAGCTAGGGGAAATACTAGCTCAACAAGAGCAAATTGAGGAGGCGATCGCCTGTTACCATCGTGCTATTGAACTTAACCCAAACTTTTTCGACTCAATCTACAACTTAGGGGAAGCACTAGCCCAACAAGGGCAAATTGAGGAAGCTATCGGTTGTTATCATCGCGCTATTGAACTTAACCCAAACTCTTTCGAGTGTCTGCATAAGCTAGGGGAAATACTAGCTCAACAAGAGCAAATTGAGGAGGCGATCGCCTGTTACCGTCATGCTGTTGAACTTAACCCACAATGCTCTTGGTTACACCAAAAGTTAAGAAAACTACAAGCACAAAAAGGTAAGACAGATTTTGAAGGCCACCTAGATTTTGCAACATCAAATTATGTATCAGGCTGGGTACGAGATCATAACGCTCCCGACAAAGTTGTTTTTGTCGATATTTTTGTTGGTAATAACTTAGTGGGTAATTGTGCAGCCAACAAATTTCGTAAGGATTTAGCAAAAATATTTCATAATCATGGATGCTATGGTTTCTATTTTGAACTTCCATCCTCTTTGAACAGTCAAAGTGCTGTTGATGTTAGCGTTAGGATTAGTGAAAATGCTCAAAATTTACAAAAATCTCCTGTTTCATTAGTAATTGGTCCTAAAGGACAAAAACATGATAGCAAGGTTTTTGTAAAACATGGGTCTCTTGACTCCAAATTACTCTACAGGTCAAAAAATAAAAAAACATCACAAGACCTAGTTCAGCCAACTGTAGCAATAATTATTCTTAATCTCAACGCTGGAGAATTTTTAAATAAATTATTTCATTCTTTTGGGCTTTATAATTCCTATGAGTCAATAGAATTTTTGATAGTCGATCATGGCTCTGATGACGATAGTATTGATGTGTGCCAGCGTTGGTCAGAAACACTGCCAATCAAAATTATTGACAGGGGTGAAAACTATTCGTTCGCAAATTCAAATAATTTAGCTGCTAGTCAAACACAATCTCCCTTACTATTGTTCGTAAATAACGACATCACATTCTGTCAAGATATTATCCCGGAATTAGTTAATTTAATGCAAGATCCGGAAATTGGTATTGTTGGTATCAAACTGCTTGATGTCGTCCAATCTGGATCTTTAGCGCTACCACCAACGCAGCATCTGGGTGTCCAGTTCAATTTTTACAACCCTAATGAACTGTCTCGCCCATTCGAGGTGCGCTATACTCCGCAACTTCTGGATGTCCAGATGGCACCTTGGAAGGTTCCTGCTGTAACTGGTGCTGCTATGATGTGTCGCCGAGAGGATTTTCTCGCGGCTGGCCAATTTCAAGAAAAGTATTTCTACGGGTTGGAAGATGTGGACTTGTGCGTTTCCTTCCGACAATTTCTAGGCAAAGAAATCATATGTGCCAATCACCTAACAGCTTTCCATCATCGCGGTTTGACGCGCTTCAGCGGAGGGAAAGGATTTGACAAGAGGATGGGAAACAACCGCTCTGTGTTTGACAGTCGCTTTGGCTATTTAGTTCGGCGGAGTCATTTGCGCGATTTTTTTGAGAATCCTCTGTTCTGGACTTCCCATCCAATGCGAATAGGTTTTGCTGTAACTGAAGCAGACATGGCGGCATCTGCTGGCGACTATTTTACAGCTTTTGAGTTGGGCGAACAACTTGTTAGGGAATTCGGTTGGGAGGTTTTTTATTTATCCGAGGGGCCGGATTGGTATGACATGACTATGTTGGATGTGCTGGTGGTTATGCGTCATAACTATGATTTGCGGCTGTTACACAATACCAAGCCAACTCTTGTAAAAGTTGCTTGGGCGCGTAATTGGTTTAAGGGATGGGATTCCCAGAAATGGTCTGGGGACTATGACTGTTTCTGGTGTTCCTCAGTCAGGGGCACAGAATACATCAAGTCGAAGTTATCTAAGCAAGTCAATTTGTTGCGTATTGCCAGTAATCCAGAGCGATTTTCTAGCGGTCGATTCGATCCTAAGTTCAAATCAGACTATTGCTTCACTGGCAGCTACTGGCAAGCGGAAAGAGAAATTATAAAATTTTTAGACCCGGATGCTTTGCCCTTTAACTTTGCTTTGTACGGTCACAATTGGGAGAATGTTATAAAATTCAAAAATTATTATCGGGGACCAGTTCCTTATACCGACTTGCCTAAAGTTTATGCTTCTACCAAAATCGTGATAGATGATGCCAATTCAGTAACGAAAGAATGGGGTTCGGTAAATTCTCGTGTTTTTGATGCCCTCATGGCTGGTACTCTTGTGATTACCAATGGCAAGTTGGGCAATGAAGAAGCTTTTAACGGTCTGTTACCTACTTACGACTCGCAAGAGTCCCTTGAAAAATTACTGTCTGAGTTTTTGACAGACGAAAACAAGCGCTTAGAACGAGTTGCAAAGCTACAGAAAATTGCCTTAGAGCAGCATACTTATAATAACCGCGCCCATACGGTTTTCGCTCTCCTTAGAGACAAAATCTGTTCTACCTTCCGCATCAGTATTAAAATTGGTGTGCCGAATTGGGAAGTTGCTAATGAATGGGGGGACTATCATTTTGCGCTGGCGATGAAACGAGCTTTTGAACGCAAGGGACACTCGGTTCGGATTGATATTCTCCCTGATTGGGAAACGCCTAAAGGCTTTGGTGACGATGTGGCGATCGTGTTGCGGGGTCTAAGTAGCTATAAGCCCAAGCCTTACCACATCAATATCATGTGGAATATAAGTCACCCTGATAAAATTTCTTTGAGCGAGTACGAGCAGTTCGACTATGTGTTTGTTGCTTCATTGCTGTATGCTGAAGAATTGAAACAGACATTGAAGGTGCCTGTGGCACCGCTTCTACAATGTACTGACCCAGACTTGTTTTACCCAGACAAGTCGGGGATTGAAAAGGTGGGTGAGATTTTGTTCGTCGGCAATTCCCGGAAGGTTTACCGCCACATCCTCCGCGATGCTATTGAGAGTGGTCTTGCTGTTGATGTGTACGGTACGAATTGGGAGCCATTCTTGTCGCCTGATTATCTCAAAGGTCAGCACATTCCCAATGAGGTGCTCCGACGCTACTATACGCGGTGTGGCGTTTTGTTAAATGACCATTGGGAAACGATGCAGAAGAAGGGGTTTATCTCTAACCGCTTGTTCGATGCTGCCGCTTGCGGTGCGGTGATCGTCTCTGATAAAATCTCTGGGTTGGAGGAAGTGTTTGATGATGTGATTATCACTTACAGTTCACCGAAAGAACTTCCCGCAATTGTGCAAACCTGTCTCGCTCGCCATAGCGACACTGTTCAGAAGCGGCGGAAATTATCCCAAAACATCCGCCAACACCACACATTTGAGAAGCGTGTGGGCGAAATGCTCACGGTGATTGAACAGCTTAATGCAGAAAAAATGCGTCCTACATCAATCTCTAATGCTCATTAACATTACAATCACAAGAGACGACAATTATGATTGTATTTTAAAGCTGGCTATACCAGGAAACTTCAATTTAATTTAAAAATTATTCCCAGGCTCATCAGTGATTATCTGATGAGCAAGCACCAACCTCCTAGAGTTGAGGGACTTATGGAAATAACAGACCAAAATATCTCACCACGTTTAGGCCCTAGCCATCCTAACGGTATCAAAAAAGTCCAAATAGGCTGCGGACCTCACAATATTCTGACTGACTGGTGGAACGTAGATATCCGACCCTTTCCAGGTATAGATGGGGTTATGGATGTCACACAACCTTGGCCTTTTGCAGGGGTCGAGTACGTTTATGGAGAACATTTTTTGGAACATTTGAGCCTGGAAGGTGCTGTCGATTTTCTCAACAATGCTTGGAATAGCCTAAAACCCGGGGGTATTATAAGACTGTCCACACCCTCTTTAGAATGGGTACTGTCTACCCATTTCAACCTGTCTGAACCAAGTGTACAGCAGCGAATTTCATCGACATTCGCAATTAATCGAGCATTTCATGGCTGGGGGCACCAGTTCCTTTATTCTCAGGAGTTTCTTACCTCTCTGCTTGAAAACCTTGGATGGCGAGAAATTAAATATTGTGAATATGGAAAGAGTGAACAACCAGCATTGACAAAACTTGAGCGTCACGGTAGAGTATCGTTTTTTAATGGATATCCCTCTGTTTGGATAGTAGAAGCTATCCGAGGCGATTCTCCCTCCAACTCTGATATAGCAGCCTACAATAATTTTCTTGAACAATCATATATTAAATATGTCAGAGGTGGTCACTGACAAACCTGATAGATGAGTCTGCTCATTCAAATTTTCAGACCAAAAACAACAAAATCTTGGTACTGGGAAGTATTAGCTCGACTTCCCTCACACCAGTTACCGTGCTGAATTTTTTTCACCATCATTCCTTTCTTCTGAATGAGTTCGATCGCCCAGCTTTCATCAAAAGCAATGGCGTGTAGAGGGTCATGCTCGTTGTGGTAGAGCGAGAAATCAGTTAGCTGAAAAGGAAATGAGAGACCACTCTGTTTTTTTTCTATAAGTTCTCGTCGCTGCTCATTTAATAAAAAAAATGTTGCACAAACACTGCCACCAGGAAGCACCATCCGTGAAAAGCAATCGATATAATTTTCAATTTCAGTGGGCATCATGTGCGTAAAAACACTGGTCAAAACTATTAAATCCCCTTTTTTAACTAACTCATCCAATTTCACTGCTTCAGCACGAATTGTACCAGATGGATTGTAACGGGAATTATAAACATCTAAATGCTGAAAAGAAATTGAGGTCCTGCTGAGGTTTTCTTGGCACCAAGCGACGTGCCTTCTTAAAATCTCAAGACCGATGTACTTACCCGAAAATCCCTGCCTTAGCAATGCGTGTGCCAGTCTTCCATAGCCACTGCCTATATCAATCAAAGAAAAGTCACTTTGGAGTCCAGCGAGTGTTTGAATCTGCGTGACCAAATCATCGCCAATCGAGATAAAAAGTTCATCGCTTTCCTGCATGAAACGAAGCTCTTTCGGTGGTAAGGGTAATGAGTTCATTTTTTCACCAATAAAAACTACAAAGAACTAACAAAATTATATAGAGGGGGTGTTCAATATATATAATAAATTCTCACTTAAATGCTAGGGCAGTTGCATAAGTGGATTCTCCCAATTCTGCACACAAATCATCTATAATCATAAGCAAATCTAAAAGATGTCTATCTCTTGATTCATCAAAATTGTGAAGAACATCAGAAAGAGCTAGGTGATAAACTACTCCGCCCGTAAGGGTGACTTCTGCCTTGGGAAAATATTGATTTACAAAATATAGTATTCTCTCTGAATCCGCCGCTTCAGAAGGGTCTATTTGCATCAATTCTTCCACTTTAGGGCGCTTAATTTGTTTTGGCAATAAGTTATTTGGGTTTCTAGGATTAACCAAATAGTTTTCGGGAAGTACGCCCCTTACCTTAGATACCATCTCTAGCATTTTGTCAGACCATTGAAAACGACTCGGCCCGACATAATCATCCATATAAAACATTCCTCCTTTTGATAATACGTTATAACTCCATTTTATACTGGCTTCAACATCCAGCATATGATGTAGAGAATTATTCCAGTGAACGAAGTCAAAGGATTCTCTGTCCTTAACTATTTCAAAAGCATCTCCAATATAAAAATTAACTCTATCTTCAATACCAAGCTCTCTGGCTAACTTTCTCCCTTGCTCCACACGGATCTCTGAAAGTTCGTATAGCTCAAAAGAAGAAACAAGCCCTTGACGAATTAAGGTAATTTCTTTTTGTCCGTTGCCACATCCTACTGATACACCGCGTGAAAATGGGCAACAATCGCCAGCCATTTCTTTGGCACGTTGTGTGAGACCTTGAGAAAATCCCTCCAATGGTGAGCCAGCAATCTTCTCGTTTATATGCCTAATAATATGGGGACTTTGCCACCACCTCACACGCAATTCTACGCTTTCTTTGGCGACACGAGACCAATGAGACCCTATTTTTTCGTTGATACTGTTGTTATTTGAAGGCTGTCTCTGTTTTTTGCTCGTATTTTCCTTAAAGTTTAAACTATCTAAGTCTGACTGAATCTGGGTTGTATTAGAGCGCGATCGCTCCAAGTCGACCTGAATTTGCTGTAGCCGAAGATGCGATTTTTGAAAATCCATATAATTTTGCTCGAACTCTCCTTTGATAATGGATAATTGCTGAACAGATTCTAGCGAGTTAGTCCTACTTTAACCGCCAGAGTGCGACTCATTAAGTGTTTCCATTCTTCTAAATTAGTCAAAGATTCCGTATCGAGTTCGTAGCCTTTCTCTAAAGAAAACTTGGCAAAGCTTTCTAACCAGTTCACAACTGTTTCCGTTTTTGAAGAAGGTGTATATTTCAAAGATTGCTGTAGAGTTCGAGCCATCTGGGTCAGATTGCTATTGCAATAAGCATACCAGGCATCCCGCACTAGGAGTTGGTAGTGCATTTGCTTCTCTTCATTTGTCTGAGAGGATAAAGCTTGCTGAAACTGGGAGCGATCAAGTTGCTGGTGAATCTGCTGCTGCAATTCACTTTGAGTTTGGGCTAATTGAGCCTGTGATTCCTCCCATTGCTGGTGAGTTTGGGCTAATTGAGCCTGTGATTCCTCCCATTGCTGGTGAGTTTGGGCTAATTGAGCCTGTGATTCCTCCCA
>NZ_JAUBQQ010000003.1:133996-134335 GCF_036701335.1 Microcoleus sp. Pol12B5
TCCCATTGCTGGTGAGTTTGGGCTAATTGAGCCTGTGATTCCTCCCATTGCTGGTGAGTTTGGGCTAATTGAGCCTGCGATTGTTGCAATACTGCCTCTGTTTGGTGCAATTGAGCCTGGGATTGTTGCAATACTGTGTCTGTTTGGTGCAATTGAGCCTGGGATTGATCCAACTCCACCTGAGCTTGGTATAGTTGAGACTGTACTCGCTTCAACTCCCCTCTACTCTGATGCAATTGACTTTCAGACTGATCTAACTGCGTCTGAATCTGATGCAATTGACTTTCAGATTCCTCTAACTGCGTCTGAATCTGATGCAATTGACTTTCAGACTGATCT